>JAAYOT010000311.1 GCA_012520205.1 Clostridiales bacterium | reverse complement strand
CGGAATCATCAATAGGTATCATAATTTCTAAATTTATTGGTAATACTATTTGATGTATACTATTTGGAGTTTTCATAGACATAGTATATACGAAAAAGACAGATTCAATTCGAATCTGTCTTTTTTTATCGGCTAGTATCAGATTTATTCTGATACAGCCCCTTCTTTTTTATAATTTAGCAAAGCTAAATTATTTCCTTAACTGTGAACTGTGAACAGTCTATGTGTCTAAATGTAGTTTATCAGCATATTGCCTGCATTTTTTATAAGCTCATTATCAAAATATTGATAATAATAGCATTTTAGCTTTCCATTATATAATTTTCTGTTTTTAGAGGACTTTCTTCCAAATGGTTTTTCGAAGCCTTCATAGGAAGTTAAAATATTGAAATCCCAGTTTTGGCATTTGGTTTTGTATTGGCCGAATCTTTTATATAATTCTTCTACTTCCTTTTTCTCTCCAAGCCTTTCTCCGTATGGTGGATTGGATATTATAAAGCCATACTTATCGCTGCTTGAAAAGTTCATAAAATCTCTTCTGTGAAATTCTATATATTTAGCAACTCCTGCTTTTTCTGCATTACCTCTAGCAACTTTTAAGACTCTACCATCAATATCGTAACCTAATAGTTTAATATCCTTATTCTTTATGGCTCTTTCAGCACCTTCTCTAACTTGCTCAAATATATCTTCATCAAAAGTTGGCCATGTTTCACAGGTAAAACTCCTGCAAAGGCCTGGAGCTATATTTTGCATTATCATTGCTGCTTCAATTAGTATTGTACCAGAGCCGCAAAATGGATCTATAAGGGTAAAGTCTTCTTTCCATCTAGAAATTAAAACCATGGCGGCAGCTAAGGTTTCTTTTAAAGGAGCTATTCCAGCTTCTTCTCTATATCCTCTTTTATGAAGTCCTGGTCCTGAAGTATCGATTGTTAATGTAACCTTATCTTTTAGTATTGAAACTTCAATTTTATATAAGGGGCCAGATTCTTCAAAAAAATCTATGCCATAGGCATTACTCATACTGTCTACTATAGCTTTTTTCACAATTGATTGGCAATCAGGTACACTATGAAGGGTAGATTTCACTGACTTACCATTTACATGCATAATACCTTCTTTAGGTATTATTTCACTCCAATTTATCTTCTTTGTTCCTTGATAAAGTTCTTCAAAGGTTAAAGCATTAAATTCTCCCATATTAATAAGAACTCTATCAGCAGTTCTTAAATGAATATTGGCAATAGCAATATCCATTTCATCTCCTTCAAAATGTACTTTTCCATTTTCAGTCTTTAGGTTTTCATAACCTAAAGCTTTTAATTCCTTTGCAGTTATTCCCTCTAAGCCAAAGGTTGTGGTTGCAATTAATTTATATTCCATCTTCTCACCTTTAATTTCCTTCGTATATTTTAACAGATTCCACCTTATCTATTTCCTTTATTTCCACTGCTACAATTTCGCTTTTTGATGTAGGAATATTCTTTCCTACATAGTCTGCTCTAATTGGTAATTCTTTATGTCCCCTATCTATAAGCACTGCTAATTGAATTTGCTCAGGTCTTCCTGCATGCATTATCGCATCAATAGCAGCCCTTACTGTTCTTCCAGTAAAAAGAACATCGTCTACCAAGACAACCCTCTTACCTACTACATCTACTCCTAAATCTGCGCTGTTTAGCATAGGTTCTCCTATTACTTCAGTTATATCATCTCTATATAAAGTAATATCAACAGAACCTACAGGCACCTTTACACCTTCAAAACTTTCAATATTCTTTGAAATTCTTTCTGCTAATGGATAGCCCCTTCTTTTTATTCCAATTAAAACTACATTGTCGGTACCCTTATTTTTCTCTATAATCTCATGAGATATTCTTATTAATGTTCTTTTTATTGCCTTATCATCTAATAAATTTGCTTTTAATTTCATAAATAACACCTCTATTTATTTTCTTAAATTTTCCAATAAATTCTTAAAATAATCTGGCAGCTCCGAAGTAAACTCCATATATTCCTTACTTCTAGGATGAATAAATCCTAAGGTCTTGGCATGAAGAACCTGACCTTTTAATTTGTATTTTTGTTTTTTGCTTCCATATACCTTATCTCCAACTAAAGGATGATTTATTGAAGCCATATGAACTCTAATTTGATGTGTTCTTCCTGTCTCTAGAGAGCATCTTATCAAAGAAAGATTATGATTATATTGTTCTAAAACTTTATAATGGGTAACTGCTCTTTTTCCCTCTTCTACAATGCCCATTTTTAATCTATCTTTTTTATTTCTCCCCAAAGATTTATCAATTGTTCCCTCAATATCACTAAATTTTCCTTCAACTAGGGCATAATACTCCCTTTTTATTGAATGCTCCTTAAACTGAGCTGCTAAACTCATATGAGTTTCATTATTTTTTGCTACCACTAAAATCCCTGAAGTATCTTTATCAATTCTATGTACAATTCCAGGCCTTGTTTCCCCATTAATAGTGGATAAAGCTTTACAGTGAAAAAGCAGCCCATTTACTAAGGTTCCACTATAATTTCCAGGTGCAGGATGAACCACCATTCCCTGGGGCTTATTTACAATCAGCAGATCCTTATCTTCATAAATTATATCTAAATCTATCTTTTCAGGTTTTGCTTCAAATTCTATGGGCTCTTCAATTACTCCTGTTATTTCATCATTTAATCTTAATTTATAATTACTTTTTATTTCTTTTCCATTTACAAATATAGAGTTTGAATCTATTAGTCCTTGAATAAAAGACCTTGATTTTCCTTCCATAATGGCAGCTAAATATTTATCTATTCTTATTCCAACATCTCTTTCATCTGCTATTTTCATTGTGAATTCTTCCATAATAAAACTCCATCTTTTATATTCTTAACATATTATAATATATTAAGATTATTCTAACAATAAAATAAATAAAAAATCCCTGCATTAGGGATTTTATGTACTAATTTTTAGCAAAGAAGCTTTTTATATCATTCATATCTTCTGTATAAATTTCTTCTGCTTCTTCTATATTTTTATTTGTTAATTCTATTTCATTTCTAAAACTTTCTTCCTCTAATGGTTCTAAAACATTATAGTTTTTTATTAAATCCTTTTCTAGTTCATCAAAGGTCTCTGTTTGTGCATTCATAAAGTTTCTAAACTTTGCTCTGAATTTAATAAATTCTTGCTTTACTTTTTCATATTCATCATTTATGCCTACAACATCATTATGAGCTTTATCTAAAATTTTCTTAGCAGTATCATTAGCATTTCTTATTATTAAATCTGATTCTTTTTGAGCACTTTCTCTTGCTTGTTCTGCTGCATTTTGTGCTAGTAACAGGGTATTTTGAATTGTATTTTCTATTTTTATATAATGGTCTAATTTTTCATTTACTCTAGATAAATCTTCTTTTAATCTTGAGTTTTCTTTATAAAGATTTTCATAATTTTCTATTATTTCGTTTATAAATTCATCAACTTCCTCAATATCGTAGCCTCTAAAACCTTTTTTAAACTCTTTATTACTTATATCCATAGGAGTAAGCTTCATAATATCACCTCTATTTATATTTTTTTATAGCAATTTTTACTTTACCACTTTTAGTAGTTCCAATTAAATCTCCTATTACAAATTTTCCAGTTCCTCTTATAGTGACTCTATCATCTTTTTTAATCTCTTGACTTTTATCTCTTGCCCTTACATAATTTATTAAAACTTTACCATTATCAATAATCTGAGAAGCTTTAGATCTTGATGTGTTAACTAATTTTGAAACAAGATTATCTAACCTCATTGATGCTAAATTAATAGTAACTTCTTCAAAATTTATTTCTGGCAAGCTGCTTAAGTCATTTATTTCTTTTATTTCAACAGGGGATCTCCCAATAAGAGATAAGTTATTAATAATATATTCACTTATTTCCTCTAAAACAGGAAAATAAGCTCTATTGTGGTGAACCACTATATCCCCTAATTTATTTCTTTCTATTCCTAAGGAAAGTACCGCCCCTAAATAATCCCTATGTTGCAAGGTAGAAAAATTAGATTTATTCTTAATTTCTAGAATTTTTATAGGATATGATGAATTATAAAAATTATTAAAAAATATTATCCTTCTTTCTGCCTCTTCAAAAGCACCAATAGTTTCTACTAAAACTTCTTCCTTTTTTGAATTCTTTAAAAAGAAAAACCAAATACTTGGCGAAACAAATTCATTGACATAAAGTGGTATTCCTTTTTCATAAGCAAGTTTATATTTTTCATAAACCTTAATAGCTATATTAATATCTTCTTCACTAAAAGTATTTAGCAATAATTCCTTTTTAATCATCTTCTGTACTTCCTTATAAAATTAATCAGCAAAAATTTATTATCTACTTAGTCCAGTTGAATAAGGCTTTTGAACTAAGTTCATTTTTTAATTCATTAGTTACTTCTACATTTGAAGGTGATAATAAATATACCCTTTGTTCTATTTCTTGTAATGTTGCTCCTAACACATAGCAAGAACCACTAATAAAATCTACTAACCTTTGAGCAATTTTGGTTTCTAAACTAGTAGCATTTACTAATACTATTTTTCTTCCCTTGATAGCATCTGCTATTTCTCTAGCATCATCATAATTAGTTGGTTTTGTTACCATTACCTTAGTAGTTGCTGAAGTATGAATATTTACAACCTTATTTCCTTTTTGCTTTGATATTATAGGTTCTAGCTCTTCTTCATAATCCTCTTCTAAACCTACATCATCAAAATCATTGAAGTCCTCTTCATAGTCATCTCCCATACCTATTATCTCTTTAAGCTTTCCAAAAACATTAGCCATTATTATTACCTCCTAACACTCTTTTTCCAAATATTCCTTGACCAATTCTAATTAAATTAGATCCTTCTTCTATTGCTATTTTATAATCATTGGACATTCCCATAGATAGGACATCCATAGAAATATTTTTAAATTGTTTTTCCTTTAAATTATCGTATATTTTTTTAACTTCTTTAAAATAATATCTATTTTCATCATCTGTACCCTTTGGTATTATGGTCATAATACCCTTTACTTTACAATGATTGCATAATTCAATAGCTCCTATTAATTCATTTAGCTCTTCTAGTAAAATACCGCTTTTACTTTCTTCTCTTCCAATATTTATTTGTATCAAGGTATGAGCTATCATATCTTTTTTGGAATATTCCTTTTCTATTTTATTTAGTAATTTTATGCTTGATAAGGAATGAATTAAGGACACCTTTCCTACTATATATTTCACTTTATTTGTTTGCAGTTTTCCTATTAAATGCCATCTAATATCTTTTGGAAGGGAATTTTCCTTTTCAAGAAGCTCTTGAACCTTATTTTCTCCAAAATCTCTTTGACCAGCTTCATAAGCTTCCATTATATCTTCTATAGGTTTGGTTTTTGATACAGCAACTAATTTTACATTACTTGGAATGATATTTTTTATTTTTGTTATTTCTTCTCTGATATTCAATACAATTCCTCCTAAAGAAGTATCAAAAAATTTTATACTTACTTAAATTATTCTTCAAAAAAACTTAAAATCCTCTAAAAAAATATTGTTTATTTATTATTTTAATCAGATTCTTCAGATATTTCCATATATTTCGCCATTACATTTTGTGATGTGGCAGGAATGACAATTTCATCCCTTTTTTCTACCTCTACCTTAATTCCTCTTAAGATTAATTTTTTTATATATCCATCCTCAGAGGATAAAGAAGCCATTATTTCTTCCGGATTTCCAATTATATATATATAAAAGGGTGGCGCTTCTCTAGAATCATCTTCAAATCCTATAAAAGCCCAGGAGCATTTAACTCCAGTATTAGGTAAAATTCTACGATCGTTTATGGCAATTGCTTCTGCACTGGTATTTCTAATTTGATTTAATACTAGCGCCATATCCTGTTCGTGAAATATTTTTCTCCATATTTCTGCTTGGGTATCTAATATTTTATTATAATCCCCATCTTGAATCTTTAAAACAACCCCTGATCCCGTTACTGGATTTATCCCAGATAGTCTGCCATATTCAGCTAATTGCTCCTTCATGTCCTCTATAAGTTTCATCGTTTTTTCCGGACTATTTCCTTCATATTTACTAATTTTAAAACGCAAATCTATATTTTCGTCTCTTATACTTTCTATTTCATTATATAATTTATTTCTCTCTTCAATAGCATTTTGATATTCTCTTGAACTTAAGAAATTACTTGAAGTTTTAGCAGTTTTTCCAAAGTTACTCATTATAAAAAAACCAGTGATAATTCCTCCTATAAAAACAAATAACTTTCCTTTATTAAACTTCATTTAATCACCTCGATTTCGAGATTTAAGCCTTTCAATCAGTAATCTTCTAACAACGGCAAAGTTATCAAATATTCTACCTCCAAAAACTATTACTGCAGCAATATAAATAGGAATTCCTAATTTATCACCTAAATATGCTAAGATTGCTGCCAATGCTGCATTACCAAAGAAGCCTGAGATAAAAATATCTGCTTTAAAATTATTAGATAAGGATGCCCTTACAGCTCCAAATACTGAGTCAAGGCATGCCAGTATAGCTACTGATAAATAAGGTGAGAGACTTTGCGGTATATTTATATTTAATAATAACCCTAAAAAAATTCCTATTAGTAGACCAATAATTGCTATCATAAATTCTCCCCTCCTATTCTACCGGACTTATAAATTCACTTCGTATTGTTTGTGTTGTTTTCTTTATTATAATTTCATCACTTTCTTTTACTTCACTGTAATAATTTTGAAGGGCCCCATAGTCTAATACACCTATAAAATTTGCGGCATAACTTAAGGTTTCCTTCTCCCCAATTGCCTTAATAACAATTTTTTCTTTAGGATCTATTTTCTCATTACCAATCCAAATCCATCCCCCTGAATCCTTTATTCCTGTTTGAGGAGTTAGCCTATAATCATTAACTGAAATAGCTTCGGCTCTTACATATCTTAATGAATTTACTACATTTATAATTTCACTATCACTAATATTTCTTGTTTTATCAGTACTACTTCCTCCAAAAATATTAGTTTTAGGTGTTATAGTAATTATTATTCCTGGTCCTTTGACATCTATTAAACCTAACTGCATCCTGGTGTTATCAAGCTGTTTCTTAACTTCAGCTTCCATAGCACCTTCTTTTGCAGCTGTTTCTTCTAATTTCTTTAATTCTTCTGACAAAGCTACATTGGTCTTAAGTAATTCTTCTTTTTCTTTGTTTAGTGCATCAATTTCTGCAATAATATCTAAGTTTTGATTAGCAATTATTTCTTTATTTTTTTCATTTAACATTTTAAATTGATGTGCTAATAAAAAACCTAATATTCCGCAGACTATTGCAACAAATATCTGTGATGTAACCTTCTTCACAAAGCTATCTCCTTTCTTTAATTTTCTACATTTATTACAGGAGTTTCTTCAAAACTTAAATCTATGTATCCTTTTACAATTACTTTTTGATCTATGGCATTTAAAGCTATATTCATTTTTTCCTGTAAATTATTCTTGTTGCCTAATATTATTTTTACATCTCCTATATAGCAAATAATATTATCTATATTTTCTAAATTCAGCTTAGAAATTTGATAATAATCCTGTATAGCTTCTTGCATTCTATAAAATTCCTCTAATACTAGAGGTATGTCTTTATTATCTAAAATACTATCTCCTATGGATTTATTATGTAAATCAATTCCTTCAATACTAATTAGCTTTCTATCGCCAATTGTTACTAGCTCTTCCACTATTGTTCCTTCGTTATTAATTGTAACTATTTTATTTTCTGTTGCAGCATAAAAACCAATATTATTTTCCTCAATTAGAAGGTTAAGAGAGTTAATTCCGCTTTTTGCTATTTTTACATTTTTAATATATGGATTTTCTTTAAGTGTATTTTCCATATCCTTATAATCTATAGTAAAAATATTTTGGCCTATCTCATATTTTAACATTTCTTGAATAGATTCATTGGTTAAGGTAACTAACCCCTCCACCTTAATAACTTTCAAATTAAATATTGGTGCCTTATATATAAATATAATTACTCCAACAATAATAACGAAAATTCCTAAAGTGAATTTTTTAATTAACTTTTTTCTCCTTCTTTTTTTAATAAAATTATTACTATTATTCATAATTCTCCTACTTTTACATAATGTTATAGTCTAATATAATCATATCACTTTATGGATATTTTTTCATTATTTTTTTATTATTTTTAAAATCTTTATAATAAATTAATTTTTATAAAAAAAACTAATTTCTATTTTCCATAGAAATCAGTTTTTAAATTTATTGTCTATTACATTGTCTTGATATGTTTAAAAGTATTCCCATAGCTATCATATTAATAACTAGCGATGTACCACCATAACTTATAAAAGGCATAGGTACACCTGTTACTGGCATTGAACCTGTAACAACAGCTATATTGATTATAGCTTGAACTGCAATAATTGAGGTTATACCAACAGCCAGCAAGGTTCCATAATTATCTCTTGCATTTAAAGCAACCTTGATTCCCTTCCATACAAAAAGGATGAATAATAATATTATTACAAGGCAGCCAATTAATCCAAGCTCTTCTCCTATTATGGAAAAGATAAAATCATTATGGGGCTCCGGCATATATAAGGTTTTTTGCCTTGACTGTCCAAGGCCAAGACCAGTAATTCCACCAGCTCCTAATGCATAGAAGGATTGAATTAACTGATATCCATCTCCAGCTGGGTCTTTCCAAGGATTTAAAAAGTTTAGCATTCTGGCTCTTCTATAACTTTCTCCAAAGATAAAAAAAATTACAGCTACTAATAAAACAGGAGCAACTTTGCCTACTAAATCCTGGAGTCTTCCCCCAGCAACAAATAACATAATATATGTTACAATCATTATTATTGCTGCGATACTAAGATTTTTTTCTGCTAAAATTAAAGCTGCAAAAAATCCAGAAACCCCTAGGTAGGGTACAATTCCAGTCCAAAACTTCTTAACACCATCACCTTTTAAATCTAAACTCATGGCTAAAAATAATACTACAACGTATTTTGTTAATTCTGATGGCTGAAAGGATAAGGGACCTAATTGAATCCACCTTTTAGCTCCATTAACTGCTGGGAAAAAGAATACCGCAATTAATAAGGGAATAGCTATAATAAGTAAATGAGGAGTTATCTTTTTTAATTTATGATAATCGTATCCCATCATTAAAACCATACTAATTAAACCAGTAACTGACCATAGTATTTGTTTTTTCAAATATACCATGCTATCACCTTCCTTAAACATGGCATAATATGAACTTGCGGAATATATCATAACAACTCCAATAGCTAATAGTAGTATGACAGAATAAAATATACCATAGTCAATTTCACCCATTTTTATTCTTGTCTTTTCATTTCTCATAAAATTCCTCCAATTAATTAATTAAAGGGCTATGAATCCTATAAAACATAGTATAGTTGTTATTATACAAAAAATTGAAACTATTTTTACCTCACTCCAACCTACTTGTTCAAAGTGATGATGAATTGGCGCCATTTTAAATAGTCTTCTTCCTCTTAATTTATATGATGAAACTTGTAGTATAACTGATAAGGTTTCAAATACATATATGCCGCCAACAATAAATAGTACTAAAGGCAGTTCTAAAATTAATGCTATTGTACCTATTGCTCCCCCTATTGCAAGGGAACCTGTATCACCCATAAAAACTTTTGCAGGGTAAGCATTATATTTTAGGAATCCTAGCAGGCCACCTGCTAATACTACTGAAAACACAGATAGGGACTCATGACCCATAACATATGAAACTACAGCAAAAAATGTTAATACTAAAATGCTGACACTAGTGGCTAACCCATCTAAGCCATCTGTTAAATTAACAGCATTTGTAGTAGCTGCATAATAAATTACTACAAAAGGAATATATAGAATTCCCAATGGTAATTTAGTGCCTATAAAAGGCATTCTTAAGCTAGTGCCTAAATAATTATAGCCATAAATTGATATAGCAACTGCAAAGGCTACTAAAAGCAGCATTTTTTGCCACGCTTTTAAACCTTCATTTTCCTTCTTAATTATTTTTAATATATCATCTAAGAATCCAATGAAACCAAAAGCAATTAATGAATATAATGCAATCATTGCTTCATCTGTTATATCATATCTCATTATTAACATTGATATTAATGTTGATATAATAAATATTAACCCTCCAATAGTTGGAGTGCCTGCTTTTCTTAGATGGCTTTGCGGTCCTTCCTTTCTTATATTTTGACCAAACTTCAATCTTTTTAAAGCAGGTATTGCTATAGGCCCTAATATTAATGATATAAAAAAGCCTAACAATAAACCTATAGCTATGTTTGATGTTAATATTTCTATAATTTTATCCCCCATATTGTACCACTGTCAAAATTGACAGCTCCACCTCCTTCGTTATATAGAAACCTCTTCTAATGATTTTACAATGCTTTCAAACTTATTACCCCTTGAAGCTTTTACCAAGATCACATCATCTTTCTTTATAATATCTTTGATATTATCTATAAACTTTTCTTTAGTTTCAAAGATAAGAATATTTTTTCCTTTAAATTCAGCTTTCATGGAATTTCTATATTCTCCTATAGCAATTAATAAATCCACCTTATCAGAAGCGTAATTTCCTATATCTTCATGTGCTTCAAGAGCCTTATCTCCAAGTTCATTCATTGATCCAAGTATAGCAACTTTTCTTTTATTAGTATAAGTATTTAAGACATCTAATGATGATTTCATTGAGTCAGGACTAGCATTGTAACAATCATTTATTATTGTTATTTTTTCTTTTTTTATTACTTGTAATCTCATTGAGGTTGCTTCTAAATTTTTTATTCCCTTTTTTACCTCATCCATTGTTACATTTAATTTTTTAGCAACGGCTATAGCTAGTAAAGAATTTAACACATTATGCTTTCCTGGCATTGGTATTGTAAAAGTATATTCTTTTAATTTATCTTTAATTGTAAAAGTTGTTTTTTCTTCTTCTAATATAATATTAAAAGCATAAACATCATATTCATGATTATAACCAATTTTAACAATTTCAAAACACTTATCTTTTACATTTCTTAAATATTTATCTTCTCCATTTAAAATCAATGTATTTCTTTCATCAAAATAATTAGCAATTTCCATTTTTGCTTTTAATATATTATCTTGAGTTTTCAAATTTTCAATATGAGATAAGCCTATATTTGTTATTACTGCAATATCTGGATTGGCTGTATTAGCTAATAGATCAATTTCACCTAAATCACTCATTCCCATTTCAAGAACTGCTACATCATAACTGCTGTCTAGTTCTAAAATCATTAAAGGCAATCCTATATCATTATTAAAATTTCCTTTTGTTTTAAAGACTTTATATTTTTCGCTTAAAAAGGCTGCAATTAAATCCTTTGTTGAAGTTTTTCCACAGGATCCTGTAACTCCAACAACCTTCAAATTTAATTTTTTTCTATAATATTTTGCTAAATCTAATAATGCTTTAGAGGTGTCTAAAACCTTTATTACTGAAACATTATCTTTTAATTCATCCTGCTTAAAAAATATATTATCAATTATTGCAACTGAAGCTCCCTTGTTAAAAGCTTCAACTACAAATTTATTCCCATCAAAGTTTTCACCTTTAATTGCCCAATAGATATTGTCTTTTTCGATTTTTCTTGTATCAATACAAACTTTGTTAAATGTAGGATTATTATTTATAATGACTTCTCCATTAACAGCCTCTATAATTTCACTAAGAGTTAAATCCATTATTCCACCTCTAATTATTTCTTTTTATCTTTTAAAATTTCATCTACAATTTCTCTTTCGTCAAAGTGAATCTTACCATTATTAGTTATTTGGTAAGTTTCATGGCCTTTCCCTGCTAAGACTATTACATCTCCCTCTTCAGCCATATCTATTGCCATTTTTATTGCTTCTACCCTATTTTCAATGGCAGTATAATTTGTCTTGCTTATTCCTGCTAATATTTCCCTAATAACCTCCATAGGCTTTTCATTTCTTGGGTTATCTGATGTTACAATTACATAATCTGCAAGTTCTGTTCCAACTCTTCCTAGTTCTGCTCTTTTTACCTTATCTCTATCTCCACCTGAACCATATACAGCTATTAATCTATTTTGTGCAAATGGTTTTAATGTCTCTAATATATTCTTTAATCCATCTGGTGTATGAGCAAAATCTATTACTATATCAAATGGAATATCATACTTATATCCAATTCTTTCACATCTTCCTGGGACTACTGTATTTAATATTCCTTCTTGTATTGCTTCATTATTAATATCTAATATATTACATGCAGCAATAACTCCTAAAGCATTATAAACATTATATTCTCCAGGCAGTGGGGAGTTAAAGTTGCAACCATTTACTGCAAAATGTATATCTCCCTCTTTTAATTCAACATTTTCTGCTTTATAATCACTATCATTCTTTAATGAATATGTTTTTATCAATCTATTACCTAACTTTTCAACATCTTTATATACTCTATAACCATAATCATCATCTATATTTATTACAGATGCCTTACTTCTTTCAAATAATTTAAATTTTGCCTTGTAGTAATTATCAAAAGTTTTATGAAAATCTAAATGGTCACGTGTTAAATTTGTAAATATTCCAACCTCATACTCACAACCATAAACTCTATCTAAATCAAGGGAGTGGGAGGAAGTTTCCATTACGCAGTAATCACAGTTTTCTTCAACCATTTCTTTAAATAATTTTTGCAGTTCTAAGGACTCAGGAGTAGTATGATCTGCTTCTATCTTCCTATTTCCTATATAGTTTGCAATTGTTCCTACAAGTCCAACTTTTTTACCTGCTTTTTCTAATATTGATTTTAGCAAATAAACAGAAGTTGTTTTTCCATTAGTTCCTGTAACACCTATTAATTTTAATTTTTTTGCAGGATGATCATAATAATTAGCTGACATTATTGCTAAGGCTTTTCTTCCTTCTTTAACTAATATAACTGTAATATCCTTATCTTTAGTATCTATATCGATTTTCTTTTCACAAAGAATAACTTTTGCTCCTGCTTCTATAGCATTTTTTGCATAGTTATGTCCATCTACTTCAAAACCTTTAAGACAAACGAATAAATCTCCTTCAGTAACCTTTCTGCTATCATATTGAATATGATTTATTTCCTTATCTAACTTTCCTTCTAATACTTCATAGTTTACTCCACTTAATAAATCTATTAGTTTCATATTATCATCTCCTTATAGTGTAATTGAAGCCCCTTTGTTTATACAAAAATTTAGCATGTGAGTTTCCCACATGCTAGTATAAAGGGATATTCTAAAATCAATCTCCATATTCATCATTTAAAATAATTTTTACATTAGTTCCTTTTTTAATCATTTCTCCCTTTGGCACACTTTGTTTAATGACAGATCCGCTACCTTCATAGCTATAAGTTATTCCCAAGCTATCTAGTAATTTAGCTGCAGATTCTAAAGAGTAGCCACTTAAATCAGGCATAATGATATTTTTATTATAAGACTCTAAATTGCCAATGTCTATATTTATTGTAGAATTTTCTTTTACAATATATCCTGGATAAGGCTTTACTTCTGTAATTATGTCCCCTTCTCCCTCTATATTATACTTAAGATTTAGCTCATTTAATATTTTTTTCGCCTCAGAAACTTCCATGCCTCTTAATTCTGGTACAACTACCTCTTTTACTATGCTATCAATATTATCTTTTGATATTTCAGAGTTCATGTAATTAAATATATCTATAAATAATTCATGAGCTAAAGGTGCTGCAATTTGTCCTGCATAGTATACTCCTGTTCCTGGTTCATCAATAGAAATAAAGATTGATATTTTAGGATTTTCTACTGGTGCAAAGGCTGCTACAGAAGATATATATTTCCCTGATGCATATCCTCTTCCATCTGTATTGACCTTTTGAGCAGTACCTGTCTTTGCTCCAATATGATAGCCTTCTACATAAACTTTACTTACACCACCATAAGCAACTGTTCTTTCTAAGTAATCCCTAAGAATAGCAGTTTTTTCTTCACTTAATACTTCCTTTGTAGTTGGATCAAATTCCTTATCTATTATAACATTTTCATTTTCATCTGTATAAGTTATTTCTTTCATTATATGAGGTTGAATAAGCTTTCCTCCATTTGCAATACTATTGAAGGCTGCCATAAATTGAACTGGATTTACTGTATTTGTTTGTCCAAAGGATATAGTTGCTAAGTCAGCTTCAGTTATATCTGCTGTCTTTTTAACAATTCCTTTTGCTTCTCCCGGTAAATCTATTCCACTAACCTGGCCAAATCCTAATTTTTTAATATATTCATTTAACTTTTCTTTTCCTATTTTCTTTCCTAATTCCATAAAGCCTACGTTGCATGAGTTTTGAAGAATCTCTGGTAATATTTGACTACCATGTCCCCCTCTCCTCCAACATTTAATAGTATGAGGACCTATTCTTAAGCTACCATTACAAACAAAGGTTTCTTCTTCCTCTACAATTTCTTCTTCTAAGGCCGCTCCCATGGTAACAACCTTAAATATAGATCCAGGCTCAAAAGTATCATTTACCAAACGATTTCTCCACATTTTTTGAACCTTTTCAGAAGTATTCGCACCAGGGTAATTTTCTGCACCTTCAAAAGGATTGTTAGGATCAAAATCAGGCTTATTTACCATTGCTAACACTTCTCCATTATTAGGATCCATTACTAATACTGAAACTTGTTTTGCTTCATTATCTATATATCCTTTTTCTGCAATCTTTTCAGCAAAAGCCTGTATATTTGCATCTATGGTTAAAGTAAGATCCTTTCCATCTATTGGAGTTGTAAATTTAGAAATAGTATAAGGCAATTCATCATTATATTTATCCAGTTCTGTAATTCTTAGCCCTGGCTTTCCTGATAAATAATCATTATATTGAAGTTCAATTCCCGTTAAACCCTGCCCATCTATATTTGTACTTCCTAGTACATGAGCTAAAAAGTTGCCATTAGGATAATATCTCTTTGTATCTGGAGAAACAATTACCCCTGGTATGTTTAAAGCTCTTACCTTATCTGCAGGCTCTTTTTCTATCCTTCTTACTACTTTAGCTGCCCCTGCATCTGCACCACTAGGCAATTTTGTATTTAGCTTATCTAATATCTTTTCTTCGCTCATATCTAATGCCTCTGCAATTTTTGGTGCAATTTCTTCTTTTGTAACATTTTCCTTTTTTAAATAGGCCCTAATTGAATTTAAGTCAAAATCTACCCTGTAAACATCAGCTGATACAGCTAGTTCTACTCCGTTTCGATCTAGTATTTTTCCTCTTCTTGCGTCTATTTTTACTTCACTTGTCCACTGTTCTTCAGCCCTGGCTGAATATTCTTCCCTTTTAACTATCATGATATATGATAGCCTAACAATTAAAAGTGTAAATATACACATTAATATGGTAAGCGCTAATGATATTCTCTTTTTCATTAGCGCTTTATCTCTAAAATTTCTTTTATTCACATCTATGCCTCCATGTAATTATTAAACATGTAGAATACAAAGTATCCTTTATCTGGCACGTGTACTATTTTATTATCTCTTATTCTTGTATATTCTCAAAAAAATTCTTGTTTATATTTACTACTACAGTGTCATCCTTTCCTGGAGTTTTCATGCCTAATGCATTAGCATATTCTTTGATGTCTTCTATAGAAGAATTCTTTAGTAAATTAACTCTTAAAGCTTCCCCTTCAGCCTTAGCCGTTCTAATTTCATTTTTAAGATCAGTTAAATTTTTTTGAGTTTTGTAAACTCTTCCATCCAAAGCAATATTAATTACCCCCAAAATTAATATTACAGTGGCCACATGTAATATATTCATTACAATAGATTTATTTTGACGCGCTTCTTGTCTTTGTCTTTCTCTTTTTCTTTCTTCTAGCCTTTGTCTCTCTCTTCTTTTTTCTATGGTATTATCTTTTCTTTTTGGCTTTATAGCAGTATTTCCTCTTATATAATCATATTCATTATTAACCATTTTATTACATCTCCCTACCATTTTACTTAACTTTTTATACTCTCTCTATAATTCTCAGTTTTGCACTTCTACTTCTTGGATTTTCTTCAACTTCTAATTTTGAAGGTTCAATAGCCTTTCTAGTAATTATTTTCCCTTTAGCTTTTCCTCCACATACACAAATAGGAAATTCCTTTGGACATGTACATGAAGTTGCTAATTCTTTAAATTTAAGTTTTACTATTCTATCTTCTAAAGAATGGAAGGTTATAATTGCCATCCTTCCCCCTATATTTAATCTGTTTACTCCATCTTCAATAGCTTTATTTAATATTGATAACTCACTATTTACTTCAATTCTAATAGCCTGAAAGGTTCTTTTTGCTGGATGAGGTCCTTCCCTTCTTGCTTTGGCAGGTATTGCCGCCTTAATTATTTCTACTAATTCAAGAGTTGTTTCTATCTTTTTCTTTTCCCTTTTTTCTAGGATAAATCTTGCAATTCTTTTTGCAAACTTTTCTTCACCATAGTCTTTTATTATTCTGTAAAGCTCCTCTTCAGTATAATCATTTACAACTTCATAAGCTGATAATGAATTCTCTCTGTTCATTCTCATATCTAAAGGGGCATCCTTCATATAACTAAAGCCTCTTTCTGCTTCATCTAATTGATAAGAAGAAACACCTAAGTCCATTAACATACCATCGATTTTTTCTATATCCAATTCATTTAAAATTGAATCTATATTATAGAAGTTATTATGTACATATTTTACATTACTAAAGTTTTGTAACCTATTTTTTGCTGCCTTTAGGGCATCTAGATCCTGATCTATTCCTATCAACATGCCTTTATCTGATAATTGTTTTAAAATTTCAGAAGAATGCCCTGCACCGCCTAAAGTTCCATCCACATATATTCCGTCTTTTCTTATATTTAATCCCTCTATACATTCATTTAGAAGTACAGAAACATGTTTAAATTCCATAGTTTTTCTCCTTATATTCCTAAATCACTCATTTTTTCTGCAATAGAATCAAAGTCAATATCTGATTCGTTATATTCTTCCCATTTTTCTTTACTCCAAATTTCTACCCTAGTTAATACCCCAATACTTACTATTTCCTTTTCTATCTTTGCATATTCCTTTAAATTTTGAGGTATTAATCCTCTTCCTTGCTTGTCTAATTCTATTTCGCAGGCTCCAGAGAAGAAAAACCTAACAAAAGCTCTGGCATCTTTATTGGTAAGTGGTAGTGATTTTAATTTTTCCTCAAGAGCTTTCCATTCTTCCATAGGATAAGCATATAGGCACCCATCTAGTCCTTTAGTTATTACAAACTTACTGCCTAGTCCCTCTCTTAACTTAGCAGGAACAATCATTCTATTTTTAGCATCAAGACCATGTTGATATTCACCAATAAACATTTTTACCTACCCTTTAATAGCTTTCGCTCCACTTTTATATTTTTCACACCACTTTTAACCACTTTTAACCACTTTATACTATTATTTTATATAACTTCTACCATTTCTTCAAGTAATATTTAAATATTTATTGCATATTTTTAAAATTTGCTAATAAAAAATTTAAATTTTTTTCAAACAGAAAAAAGTAGACATATGTAAATTTATGCAAAATCAACACAAACTTACATATGTCTATTTGAAAATAAAAAATAGGGTTGCCTAAAACAACCCTATTTTTTATATAATTAAACATTAAATCTAAAGTTAACTACATCTCCATCTTTCATTACATAATCTTTACCTTCTAATCTGTAAAGACCTTTTTCCTTAGCAGCAGCTTCTGAACCACATTCAACTAAATCATCATAGGCTACTACTTCAGCTCTAATGAATCCTCTTTCAATATCTGAATGTATTTTTCCTGCAGCTTGAGGTGCTTTAGTTCCTTCTTTGATTGTCCAAGCTCTAACTTCTTGAACTCCTGCAGTTAAATAACTTATTAGACCCAACAACTTATAACTCTTTCTAATTAAAATATCAAGTCCTGATTCTTCTAATCCATATTCCTTTAACATTTCTATTTTTTCATCATCTTCAAGACCTGATAGTTCTTCTTCTAACTTAGCACATACTACTACTGTTTCTGAGCCTTCTGATGCTGCATAGTCCATTACAGCTCTTACATAGTCATTTTCAAAGTTTCCAGCCATCATATCTTCTTCTGATATATTACAAGCATAAAGAACAGGTTTTGAAGTTATCATAAATAAACCCTTTATAATTTCTTCTTCATCTTCTGTAACTTCTAAAGTTCTTATTGGAAGATTTTTTTCTAAATGCTCCTTAACTCTTTCCATTAAAGCATATTCAGCCTTTGCAGTTTTGTCTCCTGATCTTGCAAGCTTTATAGTTCTTTCCATTCTTCTTTCTAGAACTTCAAGGTCAGCAAAAATAAGTTCTAAATTTATTGTTTCAATATCTCTAATAGGGTCTACCGAACCTTCAACGTGAACAACATTTCCATCATCAAAACATCTAACAACATGAACTATTGCATTAACTTCTCTTATATGAGATAAAAATTTATTTCCTAGGCCTTCACCCTTTGAAGCACCCTTTACTAATCCTGCTATATCATAAAATTCTACAGCAGTATAAACTTTTCTTTTTGTATTATACATTTTTTCTAAAACATCTAATCTTTTATCTGGAACACTTACTACACCAACATTTGGCTCAATAGTACAAAAAGGATAATTTGCAGATTCTGCTCCAGCTTTAGTTATTGCATTAAACAAAGTACTCTTACCAACATTTGGTAACCCAACAATTCCTAAATTCATCTATGTACATTCCTTTCTCAACTTAAATCATCTTTAAAATTATACTCTACTAAATTAATTATTTCAACCTATTAGAATTTATGTTAACTAATTCTAGGATTTATACATTAATTTCTACGGGTAAAACTTTTGTATCTGCAAAAAATAAATTTATAAAAATAAAGGTGGTGAATTAATGAAAAAGTTTCTTTTTTCTATAACACTTTCTTTAGTATTTCTTTTATCCTTATCTAATATTACTTATGCTTTTAATTTAGTATCCGACGATACTGAGCTTAACTGGTATTTTGTAAACAGGGAAAATGGCACAACTCCTGAAGCGCCCAAAGAGTCTGTTGATTTTTTCAAGGACTATGATGCTTATTATGTTGGTGACACTAACTCAAAGGTTTTATATTTAACTTTTGATCAAGGATATGAAAATGGAAATACTAATAAAATATTAGATGTATTAAAGGAAGAAAAGGTTCCAGCTGCTTTTTTTGTAGTTAAACCTTATATTAAAACTGAACAAGAAATAATAAAACGTATGGTGGAGGAAGGCCATCTTGTATGTAACCATTCATCACACCATCCCTCTATGGCATCTATACTAGACAAGGAAAAATTTAAAAATGAATTTACAGAGGTTGAGGAAGAATTTAAAGCTCTTACTAATACGGATATGCCTAAATTTTTTAGACCTCCAATGGGAAAATACTCAAAAAACTCATTGAAGAAAACACAGGAATTAGGATATAAGACTATATTTTGGAGTTTTGCCTATAAAGATTGGCTAGTAGATAATCAACCAAAAGAAGATTATGCAATAAAGAAGATATTAAATGGGGCTCACCCAGGTGCAATAATCTTATTGCATTCTGTTTCTGACACTAATACCAAGGTATTAAAAACAGTTATTACAGAACTAAAAAAGCAAGGATATGAATTTAAATCATTAAATGATTTACCAGAATAAAAAAT
The DNA here is from genome assembly GCA_012520205.1 of Clostridiales bacterium. GTDB lineage: Bacteria > Bacillota > Clostridia > Clostridiales > Clostridiaceae > Clostridium. The sequence continues at coordinate 3,976 of JAAYOT010000311.1, read as the reverse complement.
AGCCTAATTGGCTATTTTTTATTCTGGATAAATGATATTTTCTACTTCTTTTACTAAATTAATTTTATTTTTAAAAGACTCTTCTAGTAAATTGTTACACTCTTTTAAATACTTATTTACTTCTTCTATACTTAAATCTTGTCTTAAAAAATTTAAGTTTACCTTCACATTTATTATGGCACTTTCAATAGCAGCATTTAGTAATATTGCTGCAACACCTGCATCAGATGCTAAATTTTTATTACCATACTTTACTGCAAAATATATATTTTCATAAAATTTAATACATTCCTTTGCTAAGTTTAATGGGGTTTCCATTGCCTTAATGGTATTTTCCTTAATTACTTTTTTTCGCTCTCTTATTTCTTCATCAGTTTCCTTTGGCAGCTTATAACTAACCATTAATTCTAAAAAATCTTCCCTATCTTTTTCCATAAAGTTCATTAAGGTATTAATTAGACCTAAGGCTTCTTCATTAAATTTAAGCATGTCATTTCTATGTTTTTCTTCTAAATTATCAAAGGATTTTTTCCCAATAGTTAAGGAATAAACCATAGCATTTAAAGAAGCTGCTAATGCTCCAACTAAAGCTGCTGTGCTTCCACCTCCTGGAGCTGGTGCCTTTGATGCTAATTCTTGGGTAAACTTTTCTAAGGTATAATCTTTAAATAACATAATGCTCCTTTCTACTGTAACAAATCATTATAAACCTTTATTATTTTTCTTGTTACAGCTTGCTTAGAATACTTTTCTATACATTCTTTTCTAATTTCTTCACTATTATAGAAGGTAATATTTTCTTTTATTTCAACCATTGCTTTTCCTAAGGCATCAATATTATTTACCTCAACTATTAAGCCATTATTCTTATTTATAATATCCTCAGCTCCCCCATTATAGGTGCCTATAATAGGTTTTCCTGAAGCTAGGGCTTCAATATAAACAACCCCAAAGGTCTCATGATTAGAGGCTAAAACAAATGCATCACATTTACTCATATAACTAGATACCTCTTCCCTATTTAAAGCACCTAAAAATTCTACTTGATCTTCTATATTAATGCTATTGCAAAGTTCTATTAATTCTTTTTTCTGGCTTCCCTCTCCGCCTATAATAAGTTTTGCCTTTTTGTTTTTAAAATATTTACTGAAAGCCTTTATTAATAAATCCATTCCCTTTTCTCCCTCTAAAAAGGCCAAGGAAAAGAAAGTAAAATTCTCATTTTTATAATTGCTAATATAGAAATTTTCTGTTGGAATTAAATTATTTATTACTTTTATATCATCTCTTCCAGTTAATTCAAATATTTCATTTTTTAAACCCTTTCCTACAGCTATTAAAACATCTGCTCCTAAATAGGAGTTTTTAACTAAAGGTATATAACTATCTTTAATATACACTGCCCTCTTTAAAGAGGAATGTTCTGTTATTATTAGTGGGATATTATATTTTTTAGCAAGGTAAAGGCAGCTTATACCTGCCCAAAGAGAAGATTGACAATGTATAATATCTACTTTACCTTCATTTTTAACTATTTCCTTATATATTTTTTCTAGCCTCCTGTTAAAGACAGAAAACATTTTTGAATTTTTAGGAAGGTAATTAAAATTTTTATATCTATAGGTTTTTAAATTATCTTCAATTTTAAAACTTAAGCCTATCTTTTCTTTTACTTTCCCTAGTAAGGTTAAGGGCCATATTTCATTATATGCCACAGTTATTTTAACTCCTGCTTCCTGAAGGGCTTGGGCCTGTTCCTTAAAGAAACTGCCATGAACTGGATTTCTTTTATTATGATACCAAGAGGGTACAAACATAACATGCATATATTATTCCCCCTCCAGTATTTTATTTAATTTGTATGAAATATTTTTCCATTCATATTCTGTAATAGGAGAACTTTTTTTGCCTTCCATAATTTTTTCACTTACTTCTTTAATACTCTTTATTATTTCCTCTTCTTCATTCATTATTACAGTACATTTATCCTTATCTTTAGTTACAGATGTGATTGGATCTGTTTCATCTCCTAGTATTACTAAAATATAGCCATTACAACCAAAGTAATCATATATTTTAGCAGGAATTTGCTTGGAGTTTTTATTGCCAAACAAAAGCAAAATATCGCTATTTATCATATAGCTTAATGCTTTCTTATAGGGTATTCTATGGGATACTGTTACATTTTCTATTGAAGATAATTTATTTTTAATATTTTCATCATCTATATTACCAAAAAATAAAATATTTAATTTATTGAAAAAATCAATATTTTCTTCCCTTAGCCTTTCTATAGCACTTATAAAAGGCCTTATATCCCTAAGTTTAGTAAATATTTCACCTGCATAAACTATATTTATCCTTTTATCATTTATTAATTCTGGTTTCCTTTCTAAGGCTATTTCATTATAAAGATCTTCATCATATCCTCTTGTTATTAAATAAGTATTTTCCTTATCTATATTATAAGTTTTTACATAATCCTCCCTATTTTCTTTTGTTACAAAGATAAGCTTATCTGATGACTCTAACACTTTTCTTTCATATCTGACTTCAAATTTCCTTCTTATTGGGCTTATATTCTCCCTAGTAGAATCTTTAGTCCAAGGGTCACTCCAATAGGTTATCCATTTTAATCTTCTATACTTCTTTTTTATATTATAGGCACATATATGGCTTGAAGGTGGCTCATGCATGGAAAACATTATATCAAAATTTTCTTTTTCCATTAGTTTAATTCCATATTTACTTGCCTTTATAGACCAGTAATAGTACATATCTGGTACTGCAACAGCATTTTTTATTTTTCTTAACAACCTATTTTTAAAGGAAACCTTTTTAATATTATTTTTATTGCTATCTTTATTCTTCTTTGGCATTACTTTTTCAAAAAATTTACCACCTGAAATTATGTGCAATTTTATCTTTTTATCTAACATATTAAAAATATATTCATCATAATAAATTGAATTCTTCGGGAAGTTAACTGTTAATAAATGAATTTCATTATTATTAATATTAGCTAAGTTATTTAAATATTGCAGCGTTTCAATTGATGCAGAATTATTAATAAGTGGTGAATAACATGCAATAAACAATATTTTCATTCCCAACTAACCTCCCTCTTTAATTTAAGAATAGACCTTTTCTTAAATATTCTATTATTACTCATAAATCACCTATTATTTTTGTAAACTAGCATTAAAAATTTAGGGATGCTAGATAATCTTTTTATTCTCCATGGCTCCTTTGCAACCCTATAAAGCCACTCTAGTCCAATTTTTATCATCCACTTAGGGGCTCTTTTTACCTTTTCTGCAATTACATCAAAGCTGCCCCCTACCCCCATAAATATTTTGCAATTTAGTTCCTTCATATGCTTAACTATAAATTCTTCCTGTCTTGGACACCCCATTGCAACAAAAAGACAGTATGGATTCTTCTTTTTTATTTCTTCTACAATCTTTTCCTCTTCTTTAGAATCAAAAAAACCATTTCTATAACCTGCTATTATAATATTTGGATATTTCATTATTAAATTTGCAATACAAGAATTAAGATTTTCACTTGAGGTTCCAAGTAAATAAATACTTTTTCCCTCTTTTTCACACTTTTCAATAATTCTATTCATTAAATCAATTCCAGCAATTTTTTCTTTTATGGGGTTTTTTAAAAATTTAGCAGCAATTTGAATTCCAACTCCATCTGGAATTATAAAGCCATTTTCAGAATTAAAATTACTTAATAACTTCTCATCCTTTAAACCACTATACAAAACTTCTGGATTCCCTGAAATAATATGAACCTTTTTATAATTTTCTATATATTCTAAGGCTTCTGAAATACTATTTTTATAAATATGATAATCCAGAACTTTTATAAAATTTTTATCTTTCATCTTTACTCCTTATGAAACATTTTATTTATTATATAATATCATAGGAAGGATTTACTAAACAACTATAGGTAAAGTTAT
>JAAYOT010000310.1 GCA_012520205.1 Clostridiales bacterium | reverse complement strand
GTCTTCATAGTCGTCTCTGTATTTATTAATTTCTTCAAAGTAAATTTCATCTATATATCTGCCCATATCCATAAACATTATTGTTCCTCCCTTTTTTCTCTTAAGTTATCATCATATACTACATATTATTCTAAAGTGAAGTAAGTGTTCTTTCTCTTGTAGAAAAGTTTATGTTTTATGTGAAATATTTTTCTAAAAGTATTGACATTGATAATCTTTATCAACTATAATCAATTGTAGTTGATAAAGATTATCAAATGGTAGGAGTGAATATTATGGCGAAGAAGATTTTGTGGAGTGTAACGGTAATTTTATCAATAGTATCTTTATTTGTGGGAGTTTCTGATATTAGCACCTTTAATATAGGAGCTGAAGAACTGGAGATATTATTAATAAGCAGGGTTCCAAGACTATTATCAATATTAATAGCTGGAATAGGAATGAGTGTTAGTGGGGTTATAATGCAGCAAATAGGCAATAACAAATTTATATCTCCATCAACAGCAGGAACAATAGATTCTGCTAAGTTTGGAATATTACTTTCATTAATAGTTTTTACAAATGTAAATGTTTTTGAAAAGATGATATTGGCCTTTATTTGTGCAGTAGCTGGAACCCTTATATTTATGATGATACTTAAGAAAATAAAGGTTAAAAATGTGGTTTTCATCCCCTTAATAGGGATTATGCTTGGAAATGTAATTGGTTCAATAACAGAATTTTTTGCATACAAGTATAACTTAAACCAAAATATGACTGCATTTTCTCAAGGAAGTTTTTCATCAATATTAAAAGGAAATTATGAAATATTATACTTAAGCATTCCTCTAGTAATTTTAGCATTTGCTTATGTTAATAAATTTACATTGGCAGGAATGGGAGAAGAAATGTCTGTTAGCTTAGGTTTAAATTATAAAAAGATTGCTAATTTAGGAGTTGTAATAGTTGCACTAGTTTCAGCATTGGTAGTTATTACAGCAGGGGAAATACCTTTTGTTGGACTAGTAATTCCAAATATTATTTCTATTTGGAAAGGAGATAACCTAAAGAATAATATATCTTTAATAGCCCTATTAGGAGCAAGCTTTTTACTAGTTTGTGATATTATAAGCAGATTGCTTATCTTCCCATATGAAATACCAATTAATTTAACTGTTGGAGTTATAGGAGCTGTAATTTTCCTTTACTTACTATTTAGGAGGGACAAGTAATGATTGATAAGAAGAAAAAGATTCAAATTTTATTCATATTAGCAGCAGCTTTTATAACGCTATTTATCCTATGGGGATTAAATGCTAATAATTATCAGTACAACTTATACGTTAGAATACCTAAGGTAATAGCAATAGTAATTTCAGGAGCAGCAATAGCTGTAGCCTCAATATTATTTCAAAGCGTTACACAAAACAGAATAGTTACTCCTAGCATTTTAGGATTAGATTCCTTATATAACTTAGTTCAAACAACTGTGGTCTTTGTTTTTGGATCAGCTTCAGTTTTTATGACAAACAAGCCAATAAACTTTGTAGTTTCCAGCATCCTAATGATTGGACTATCAATGATTTTATTTAAGGTAGTTTTAAAGAAAGGGAAAAATAACATATTCCTATTACTACTTGTAGGTACAGTAATTGGAACTTTCTTCAGAAGTTTTGCAAGCTTTATGCAGGTTTCAATTGATCCAAATGAATATGATGCCCTTCAAAATAAGCTTTATGCTTCCTTTAACTTAGTTAATACAGACATATTAATAGTAGTGCTGGTAGTTTTATTATTAATTTTTATAGCATTATATGATGATATTAAAAAGTTAGATTTAGCATCCTTAGGAAGGGACTTAGCTATTAATTTGGGATTAAATTATGATAAATTCACAAAAAAGATATTACTTATAGTAGCAGTTTTAATATCAGTTTCTACCGCTTTAGTAGGTCCAATAACCTTCCTTGGTATTTTGATAGTTAACTTGACTTATGAAATGATAAAAAGTCATAAGCATAGCGAACTGCTTGTTGTAGGAATATTAATAAGCATAATTGCTTTAGTTGGAGGTCAATTCCTGGTAGAAAGATTATTTAACTTTAATACAAAAATAAGTATAATAATTAATTTTATTGGAGGAATTTACTTCATTGGATTATTACTTAAGGAGGGAAAGTCATGATAGAAATTAAGAATATTAATAAAGCATACTATGATAAAAAAGTAGTTGATAATGTTAGCTTTAATATAGAAGAGGGAAAAATAACATCCTTTATAGGTCCAAACGGTGCTGGTAAAAGTACAGTTCTTTCAATGATATCAAGACTTTCTGATATAGATTCAGGAGAAGTATATATTGATGGAAAAGAAATAAGAGATTGGGACAATAAAGAGCTATCAAAGAATTTATCAATATTGAAACAAAGCAACAATATAAATGTAAGACTTACTATTAAGGATTTAGTTTCCTTTGGTAGATTCCCATATTGTGAGGGGAATTTAAAGAAGGAAGATGAAGAAAAGGTTCAAGAAGCCCTTGAATATATGAAACTTACAGATATTCAAGATAAATACTTAGATGAGCTAAGTGGAGGACAAAGACAAAGGGCCTATATTGCTATGATTATAGCCCAAGATACAAAATACATACTTTTAGATGAACCCTTAAACAATTTAGACATGAAGCACTCAGCAGAAATGATGAAGCTTTTAAGAAAAATGGTTGATGAATTAGGAAAAACAATAGTTATAGTAATACACGATATTAACTTTGCATCTTGCTATTCAGATAACATAGTTGCATTAAAACAGGGAAAACTAGTAGCGGATAATACATGCAATGAAATTATTACTGAAGAAACTTTAGAAGATATTTACGAAATGGAATTTAACATCCAAGAATGTAATGGAAGAAAAATTTGTGTTTATTATTAATCTGTATTTAGTATTAAAATTTTAAATTTTGAATATTGGAGGAAAGTAAAATGAAAAAGAAGTCAGGAATTATAATTGGAATAGTGATTATTTTAGCAGTTGCCTTTGGACTAAGCAAATTAAATTCAGGAGCAGCTAACAATGTTGATGAATCAGCAAAAACTGTAACAGTAATAGATAGAAAAGGTGAAGTAACAGTACCATTAAACCCTAAAAATGTTGTAGTATTAGATTTAAGCTCACTAGAAATATTGCAAGAATTAGGTGTGGAACCAGCAGGACTTCCTAAAGGATCATTAACTTCATACTTAGATAAATATAATGATGAAAAATATGCTGATATTGGAACGGTTAAAGAATATGATTTAGAAAAAATAGCCTCATTAAATCCAGAAGTAATAATAATAGAAAATAGACAAGAAGAAGGATATGATGAATTATCAAAAATTGCTCCAGTATTATTCTTAGGAACAGATACAGGAAAGAACATAGAATCTCTTGAAAGAAACTTAAAAGCTTTAGGAACACTATTTGATCAAACAGAAGCAGCAGAGCAAATCTTAGCAGATTACAACAGCAGAATAGAAGCAATTAACTCAAAAGTTACAGAAAAGAATGAAACAGCTCTATTTGTAATGGTTAATGAAGGAGAATTAAGTGTTTACGGCGAAGGATCAAGATTTGGATTTATCTACAATCCAGTAGGATTTGCAGTAGCTGATGAAACAATCGAATCATCAACTCATGGTCAAAATGTTACAAGCGAATATGTAAAGGAAAAAAATCCAGCATATATATTTGTAATGGACAGAGGAGCAGTAGTTTCAGGTACAACAGATAAAAAAGCAAATGAAGTTATGGAAAATGAATTAATTAAAACTACAGATGCTTACAAGAAGGGACACATCTACTATGTAGATTCAGAAGCATGGTACCTAGGTGGTAGTGGAGTTATTTCAGTAGATAAAATGATCAGCGATATGGAAAAGGCAATTAAGTAAAATTTTATATTATAAATTAAGAGCTTTTCACACTAATTATGTGAAAGGCTTTTTTTTACTCCTACAATATAGTTACTCCGCCGCTAGGGACGCCTCTGAAACCAAATGTATTTGCAACTCCAGCTGGAATTGTTGCAGTGAAGACAAGTGCAAGACGTTCTCCTTCCTTTAATAGATAATTTATATTTTTTACTATTTCGGTAAAAACAGTTCCTTGGGGTGTAGTTGTAACAATTGATGGAGCTACAATTACTCGACTTCTAGGTATAGGTGTGAATATACTGCTATTAGGTTTAGCTTTAAATAGCTCAGCTGTTATAGTAACTATTGTTCCATCTGGTATACTCGTAGTAGAAACTACAGTGATAGATACAGCTAATTTGGATATGCATCCATTTCTAGGCATAGTAAAAGCTGTAATACCTTCCTCATCTGCTCCGTTAATAATTCCTGAAGGTTGAATTATTACGTCTTGACCATCACCAAAACATATCCTTCCATCATATTCGTCATAGTAGTAATCTTCATAGTCATCTTCATAGTCATCTTCAT
>JAAYOT010000309.1 GCA_012520205.1 Clostridiales bacterium | reverse complement strand
TCCACACTCCAAACTGAACATAGTTTGCCTTTATCTTTGAAATAACAATTGTTATAATAATTAAAATATAAGTAATAAAGAATGAAAGAGAGAATTGAAGATGAAAGATATATCATTATACATACACGTTCCTTTTTGCAAACAAAAATGTTTTTATTGTGATTTTCCTTCTTATGCAAATATAGATTATTTAAAAGATGATTATGTAAATGCATTATGTAAGGAAATTGAGAATAGTAAGATTACATATAATATAAAAAGTATATTTATAGGAGGAGGAACACCTTCTTATTTAGATTCTAAACAATTAGAAAAGTTATTAAAAACTATTAATAGGCTGAAGTTAGATAGGAATATAGAATTTACAATGGAAGCTAATCCTGGAACTTTAGATGAGGAAAAGCTTATTGTAATGAAAAAGGGTGGAATAAATAGAATAAGCATGGGACTACAGGCAGTTCAAAATTCTTTGTTAAAAGATATAGGAAGAATTCACACCTTTAATATATTTGAAGAAAATTTTAAATTAGCAAGAAAGGTTGGTTTTGAGAATATAAATGTGGACCTTATGTTTGGATTGCCCTCTCAAACTGTAGGGGAATGGAAGGAGTCTTTGGAGAAAATATCTTCTTTAGGCCCAGAACATATATCAGCATATAGTTTAATACTTGAAGAGGAAACAGCCTTTCATAAATTATATGAAAAAAATAAATTATTTCTCCCTTCGGAAGAAGAGGAAAGAGAAATGTATCAAATAACAAAGGATATATTAAATTCCTATGGTTACAAGCAATATGAAATATCAAACTATTCAAAGGAAGGATATGAGTGCTATCATAATAAGGTTTATTGGAGGAGCGAAGAATATATTGGACTAGGCTCTTCATCTGCTTCCTTTATTGATGGTAAAAGAATAAAAAATGTTGAAGATGTAAAAACATATATAGAAAAAATAAATAATGAAGAAGCTGTGGCAGATGAAATTTATCAAAATACAAAAGAAGATAATATGGAAGAATTTATGTTTATGGGCCTTAGATTAATAGAAGGAATTAAAATGGGTGAATTTAAAAAAAGGTTCAATTTAGATATTACGGAAATTTATAAAGAAGTTATTGAAAAAAATATAAGCAAAAATTTATTAGAAATAAAAGGAGGGAATTTAAGGTTAACAGAAAAGGGGATTGAGCTATCTAATTATGTAATGAGTGATTTTATCTTGGAATAAGATAAAGAGGAAATAAGGGATATTTCTAGAAAATGAGAGAAAAATAGATATATATGTGAATTTTAAAGAAAAATATATAAAATCTGAACTTCAATAAAATTGACAAAATCTATAAGAAATTATATATTTGTATTGTAGTCATTAGCACTCGGGGTAAATGAGTGCTAACAGATAGAGGTGATAGAATGGCTATTGATGAAAGAAAAATAAGAATACTTGAAGCTATCATTAATGACTATATCATTACTGGGGAGCCAGTGGGATCAAGAACAATAGCTAAAAAATATAATTTAGGTGTTGGTTCTGCGACAATAAGAAATGAAATGGCTGATTTAGAAGAAATGGGCTTATTAGAACAACCTCATACTTCTGCAGGGAGAATACCTTCCAACAAAGGTTATAGATTATATGTAGATAAATTAATGAGGACTGGGAGTTTAACTAGAGAAGAAGAACTTAGAATTAAGGAATACATTATAAATTCAGCAATGCATGAAGTAGATAAAATAGTAAAGGAAGCCTGTTCCCTATTATCAGAATTAACTAATTTGACGACTATTGTAAAAGCTCCATCAGTTAGAAGTAGTTATATAAAGTCAATTCAGTTATTTCCTGTTGATAGTCATAATTTAGTTTCGGTTATAGTGGCAGATAATGGTGTAATAAAAAATCATATTATTAGACTAACTGAAATTCCAGAAAATAAAACTATTCAAATGATAAATGAAGTACTAAATTTAAGATTAAAAAATTTATCTATTGAGCAAATTAATTTAGAAGTAATCAATAAGGTAAAAAATGAATTATCAGGATATGATGAATTGTTTAATGCGATTCTACCAGCTTTATATGAAACTTTAAAAGAGTCAAATAAAGAAGAAGTTTTTGTTGAAGGAGCAACAAACATATTTAATTATCCTGAATATAACAACATAGATAAAGCTAAAGAAATCATATCTCTAATAAGTGATAGAGAAAATTTAGTAGATTTAATAGAACCCTCAAATGGTATAACTATTAAAATTGGAGAAGAAAACAATTTTCCAGAGGCAAAAGATTGTTCAGTTATATCAGCAGAATATTACTATAATGGAAGGCCTATTGGCACTATTGGATTAATAGGACCTAAGAGGATTAACTATTCAAGGGTTGTAGCTATAATGAATAAGGTTATGAAAGAGCTAAATGAGAGTTTAAAAAACCAACTATTAGAATAAAAGAGATGAGGTGTTGTTTTGGAAGATAATAAGAAGCTATTAGAAGACTTAGTTGAAGAAGTTGAAAAGGATGAAGAGTTAAATTCTAATGGAGAAAGAGAAGAAAATGAAACTACTGAGGCAGTAGAGGAATGCTTAGAAGAAAATAATGAAGATAAGGAAAATGAGTTAGAAGTTATGAGAAAATTAAAAGATGAAAACAAAAGGCTAAATAATGAATTAGAAGCATTAAAAGATAGACTGCTTAGAGTTTCAGCAGAATATGAAAATTATAGAAAAAGAACAACTAAAGAAAAGGAAGGAATCTATACAGATGCATGTAGCGATGTATTAAAAGAAATGATTCCAGTTTTAGATAACTTAGAAAGAGCAATGACTGTTGAAGGAAGTTTAGATGACTTTAAAAAAGGTATTGAAATGACAATAAAGCAGTTTAATACTTCTTTCGAAAAGTTAGGTGTAGAAGAAATTGATGCAAGTGGAAAATTTGATCCGAATTTTCATCAAGCAGTTATGCATGTAGAAGATGAAAACTTTGGAGAAAATGAAATTGCAGAAGTATTCCAAAAGGGATATAAAAGAGGCGATAAAATAATTAGATATACTGTAGTAAAGGTAGCTAATTAGTTTAAATATTTCTAAACATAAATCTTTAAATTTTAGGAGGAAATAAATTATGGGAAAAATTATAGGAATAGATTTAGGAACAACAAATTCATGTGTATCAGTTATGGAAGGTGGAGAACCGGTTGTAATAACAAACTCAGAAGGGGCTAGAACAACTCCTTCAGTAGTATCTTTCCAAGCAAACGGAGAAAGATTAGTAGGTCAAGTAGCAAAAAGACAAGCGATTACTAATCCTGACAAAACAATAATTTCAATTAAGAGACATATGGGAACAAACTATAAAGTTAATATAGATGGAAAGGATTATTCACCACAAGAAATTTCAGCAATGGTACTTCAAAAAATTAAAGCTGATGCAGAAGCTTATTTAGGAGAGCCAGTTACTCAAGCTGTAATCACAGTTCCAGCATATTTTAATGACTCAGAAAGACAAGCAACAAAGGATGCTGGTAGAATAGCAGGACTTGAAGTATTAAGAATAATCAATGAACCAACAGCTGCATCTTTAGCTTATGGATTAGATAAAATGGATACTAACCAAAAGATATTTGTTTATGACCTAGGTGGTGGTACATTTGACGTATCTATTCTAGAACTTGGTGATGGAGTATTTGAAGTTTTAGCAACAAATGGAGATACAAAACTTGGTGGAGATGACTTTGACCAAAGAATTATAGACCATATAGCAGAAACATTTAAGGCTGAAAATGGAATTGACTTAAGAAATGATAAAATGGCAGTTCAAAGATTAAAAGAAGCTGCTGAAAAAGCTAAAATTGAATTATCATCATCAATGCAAACAAATATTAACTTACCATTTATAACAGCAGATGCAACAGGTCCAAAACATATAGATATGAATTTAACAAGATCTAAATTTAATGAACTTACTGGTGATTTAGTTCAAAGAACAATTGAGCCAATGAAGAAAGCTTTAAGCGATGCAGGACTTTCAATTGGAGATATAGATAAAATTATCTTAGTTGGTGGATCTACAAGAATTCCAGCAGTTCAAGAAGCAGTTAAGAACTTTACTGGAAAAGAACCATCAAAGGGAGTTAACCCAGATGAATGTGTAGCTATGGGTGCTGCTATTCAAGCAGGTGTTTTAACAGGAGAAGTTAAGGATGTATTATTACTAGATGTTACTCCATTAACACTTGGAATTGAAACATTAGGAGGAGTTGCTACTCCATTAATTGAAAGAAATACTACTATTCCAGCTAAGAAGAGTCAAATCTTCTCAACAGCAGCAGATGGTCAAACATCAGTTGAAATTCACGTAGTACAAGGTGAAAGAAAGATGGCAGCTGATAATAAGACATTAGGAAGATTTACTCTATCAGGAATTGCACCTGCACCAAGAGGAATTCCTCAAATTGAAGTAACATTTGATATAGATGCCAATGGTATAGTAAAGGTATCTGCTTTAGATAAGGGTACAGGTAAAGAGGCTAATATCACAATTACAGCTTCAACTAACTTAAGTGATGAAGAAATAGAAAAGGCTGTAAAAGAAGCAGAAAAGTTTGCAGAAGAAGATAAGAAGAGACAAGAAAAAATAGAAGTTAAAAATAATGCAGATCAAGTAGCTTACCAAACTAAAAAGACTTTAGATGAACTTGGTGATAAAGTTTCAGCTGAAGATAAGGCAAATATAGAAGCTAAATTAGATGAGTTAAATAAAATTAAAGATGGAGAGGACATAGAAGCTATTAAGAAGGCTATGGAAGACCTAAATCAAGCATTCTATGCAGTATCATCTAAGATCTACCAAGAAGCAGGAGCTCAAGGAGCTGACCCAAATATGGGGGGCGCAGGAGCACAAGAACAACAAGGTCCAGCTGATGATAATGTAGTTGATGCAGACTTCGAAGTAAAAGATGATAAATAGTTGTAACTTAATGTGCTAATATATATAATGTGAGGGAAGGCATTTGTCGTCTTCCCTTTTCTCAAGTAAAATATAACTTGGTGTCATACTGGCTGTTACTGCCGTCTAAAAAGGGAAGTTAGGTTACAGCAAAGACATATAAATTAATAAAGATAAGTGGTGGTGAAATAGATGGCAAATAAAGACTATTATCAAATATTAGGCTTAGAAAAAGGCGCTTCAGATGATGAAATAAAAAGAGCTTTTAGAAAGCTAGCTATAAAATATCATCCAGATAAAAATCAAGGGAATGCAGAGGCAGAAGTAAAGTTTAAAGAAATAAATGAAGCTTATCAAGTTCTTTCTGATCCTGAAAAGAAAGCTAGATATGATCAATTTGGAACAGCAGACTTTGATGGAAGTGGTTTTGGAGCTGGTGGCTTTGGAGGCTTTGATGGCTTTGATTTTAGCGACTTAGGCGGATTTGGAGATATCTTTGATACCTTCTTTGGTGGAGGAGGTTCTGGTAGAAGAAGAAATGGTCCACAAAGAGGTGCTGATTTAGAATATGTATTAAACTTAACTTTTGAGGAAGCTGTTTTTGGTGTAGAAAAAGAAATATCTATAAATAGAAGTGAATCTTGTGATTCCTGTAGTGGAACAGGAGCAAAGGCAGGTACTTCGCCAAAAACATGTCCTACATGCAATGGATCAGGTCAAATAAGAGTACAAAGGCAAACACCTCTTGGAAATTTTGTAAGCACTTCAACTTGTAACCAATGTGGTGGTAAGGGTCAGGTTGTAGATAATCCTTGTACTACATGCCATGGTAAAGGAAGTGTAAGAAAAAACAGAAAAATTTCCGTTAATATACCAGCAGGTGTAGACACAGGAAATGTAATGCCTCTAAGAGGACAAGGGGAACATGGAAAAAATGGAGGTCCAGCAGGAGATTTATATGTAAGAATAAAGGTTGCTCCATCTAAGAAGTTTACAAGAAAGGGCAGTGACATTTATATAGATACCCATATTTCTATGGGGCATGCAGCTTTAGGAGTTGAGGTTACTGTACCAACAGTTGATGGAGATGTTAAATATAAGATTCCGGCAGGAACTCAATCAGGAACCTTATTTAGATTAAAGGGTAAAGGTGTTCCAAGAGTAAATTCCTCAGGCAGAGGAGATCAATATGTAAAAGTTATAGTGGATATTCCTAAGAATTTAAATGAAAAGCAAAAGGATGCTTTAAGAGCCTTCATGGAAGCTTGTGGAGAAACTGTTCCAGAAGAAACTAGCCCTAAAAGAAAATTAAAAAACTTTTTTAAATGACTGAAATTTTAAAATTTCTAAATAACAGTTTTGTAGGTTTTTATATATGAAAATCTGCTTAACTGTTATTTTTTATGCTGAAATATACTTAATAGTCCGTGGATTGATTTAAGTGATATTAATAAAGAAGGATAATAGATAGTTATAAATTAAGATAAGAATATAACTATTGTAATTTGAAATAATAATATAGAAGAAAATTAATACTAAGGAGTAGATACAATGGGAAATATAAAATTTGACGGAACACCAATGACTTTAGTAGGAAAAACTTTAAATGTAGGTGATACATTTAATGATTTTACAGTAACAACAAATGATTTGAAGGACTTTACCTTAAGTGATACTAAGGGAGTAAGAATTTTTCTAACAGTCCCATCAATTGATACATCAGTTTGCGACATGGAGGTAAAAAAATTTAATGAAGAGGTAGCAAAGTTAAATGGAGTAATTTGCTACACAATATCAATGGATTTGCCCTTTGCACAAAGCAGGTGGTGTGGAAATTCAGGTATTAAAAGTGTAATAACCTTATCAGATTATAAATACAGAAGCTTTGGAGAGGCAACAGGGTCCTATGTAAAAGAATTAGGGTTATTAGCAAGAAATTCCTTTGTTGTCGATTCAGCAGGAAAAGTAACTTTTGTTGAATACTTGGAAGAAATGACTAATGAACCAAGTTATGATAAAATTTTAGAAGCTGCAAAAGCATCTAAGTAATGTAGAATCTACATTAAAAAAGTGCGAATAAAAAGGCTGCGATAAATAGGATATGCTCCACAAGCTAATACTGGGCTAAGAAGTACTAGGCTTGCTATATACTTATTTCACATCTTCTATTTATCTCCGCCAAGTTATATTCGTACTTTTTTATTATTTTGTCCTAGCCTAAATTATCCAATTACAATAATTAATTGTCATTTGCTTAAAATAAGTGTAAAATAATTAATTAGTCGAAGAATGTTTGAAAGGACTGATTTATTAATGGAAGGAACTTGGATAGAAGTTAGAGTATTAACTAAAAGTGAGGCTTTAGAACCTATTTCAGGAATATTTTATTCTTTAGATTGTAAGGGGGTAGCTATTGAGGACCCAGAAGATATATTAGGAAGAGAGCAAGGCCCCCTAACTTGGGATTTTGCTGATATAAATATTTTAGAACATAAGGGAGAACATGCTGTAGTTAAAGCTTATTTTGCAGAGGAAGATAATATAGAAGAAGTGATATCTTATGTTAATGAAAAAATAGAAGAATTAAAAACTATGGGAATAGATGTTGGTATAGGAAAAGTAGAAAGTGAAAAAATGTTCGAAGAGGACTGGGCCAATAACTGGAAGAAGTATTATAAACCAGCAAAGGTAGGGGAAAGACTGGTTGTAAAACCAATCTGGGAAACCTATGAAGCAAAGGGTGATGAATTAGTTGTAGAATTAGATCCTGGAATGGCTTTTGGTACTGGGGATCATGAAACTACTAAAATGTGTATGCAAGCTCTTGAAAAATATGTAAAGGAAGACACAGTTGTATTTGATGTAGGATGTGGTTCGGGAATCCTTGCTATAGCTGCTGCAAAACTTGGAGCGAAAAAAACAGTAGGTGTTGATCTAGATCCAGTAGCAGTAGATTCAGCTAAACAAAATGTAGAATTTAATAATTTAGATAATATAGAAATTATAGAAGGAAACTTAGTAGAAGTAATTGATGGCAAGGCAGATATTGTTGTAGCTAATATAATAGCTGAAATAATATGCCTGTTAACAGAAGATGTTAAAAGAGTTTTAAAAGAAGATGGATACTTTATAACTTCTGGAATTATCCACGATAGAGTAGACATGGTAGTTTCAAAGCTAGAAGCTGTAGGTTTTGAAGTTTTAGAAATAAATAAAGATGGAGAATGGAACTGTATAGTTGCCAGATTAATTTAGTTTTTAAGGAGAAATAGAACAATGCATAAATTTTTTACTCCTAAAGAAAATTTTATAGATAGTAAGGCTAAAATTTTAGGTGATGATGTAAAACATCTATACAAGGTATTAAGGCTTAATGAAGGGGATAAAATAGTTTTAAATAATTGTGAAGGTGAAGAATTCTTATCTACAATAGAATCCATAACTAAGCAGGAAGTTATTGTAGCTATAGATGAAAAACTTAAAATTAATAATGAAAGCAGAATTAAAATTCACTTGTTTCAAGGCCTGCCAAAGGCTCAAAAAATGGATTTAATAGTTCAAAAGGGCACTGAGCTAGGTCTTTTAGAATTTATACCAACTATAACAGAAAGAGTTGATATAAAGCTTAAGGGGGACTTTAAAAAGTTAGATAGGTTAAATAGAATAGCCTTAGAGGCTGCAAAACAAAGTAAGCGAACAGTAATACCTAAAGTAGTAGCGCCAATAAGTTTTAAGGAAGCTGTTGAAAAACTAAAAACTATGGATTTAACAATAGTACCCTATGAAAATGCAGAGGATTTTGGAATAAAAACATTGTTTAGAAAATTAAATAGTGAATTGGGAGATAAAATTTCTGAGATAAAAAATATTGGAATACTAGTAGGTCCAGAAGGCGGCTTTGAAGCAGAAGAAATAAGTGAACTTAAAGATAATGGAGCATATATAGTAACATTAGGAAAAAGAATATTAAGAACAGAAACAGCAGGGTTTGTTTGTGCTTCATTAATTAATTATGAATTAGGAGACTTAGGAGGAAAATAATAATGAAGGTTGCATTTTCTACATTAGGATGTAGGGTTAACGTATACGAATCAGAAGCTATGGCGGAAAAGTTTATTAGAGAAGGCTATGAGGTTGTTGATCAAGGAGAAGTAGCAGATGTATATGTAATAAATACTTGTACTGTTACAAATATGGGAGATAAAAAATCAAGACAAATTATTAATAAGGCAAGAAGATTAAATGAAAATGCTACTGTTGCTGTTGTGGGCTGCTATTCTCAAATGGCTCCTGAAGAAGTTTCAGCAATACCAGGAGTAGATGTAGTATTAGGAACAAGAAATAAAGGTGATGTAGTTTACTATGTTAACAAAGCAATAGAAGAAGGTAAACCACAAATCCATGTAGAAGGTGTACTTAAAAATAAAAAGTTTGAAGCTCTTAATATTGAAGACTACCAAGATAAAACAAGAGCCTTTTTAAAGATACAGGATGGCTGTAATAGATTTTGTAGTTACTGTATCATACCTTACTCTAGAGGATCCGTTTGCTCAAAGGAACCAAAACAAATAATTGAAGAGGTAAATAAATTAGCGGAACATGGATTTAAAGAAGTGATATTATCAGGAATACATACAGCTTCTTATGGTTTAGACTTAGAAGAAAAAATTAACTTAATAGATATTATTGAAGAAATAGAAAAAATTGAAGGCATAGAAAGAATTAGAATAGGCTCAATTGAACCAGCTTTCTTTACAGAAGAAGTAATAGAAAAAATAAAGGCATTTAAGAAGTTATGTCCTCATTTCCATCTATCCCTTCAAAGTGGATGTAACATTACATTAAAGAGAATGAATAGAAGATATACAGCAGAAGAATACAAAGAAGCTGTAGAAATGCTTAGAAAGACATTGCCGGGAGTATCCATAACTACTGATGTTATTGTAGGCTTCCCTGGAGAAACAGATGAAGAATTTAATGAAACATACAAATTCTTAGAAGATATAAAACTTACCAAAACTCATGTATTCAAATATAGCCCTAGAAAAGGAACAAAGGCTGAAAAAATGGAAAACCAAATAGATGGAACAACTAAGGACAAAAGAAGTAAAGCCCTTATAGAATTAAGTAATAAAAACGAAGATGAATTTACAAAAAAATTCATAGGACAAAAAATGGATGTCCTTATAGAGTGCCCAGTAAAGGGAAAAGAAGGCTACTACGAAGGATATACTAGAAATTATATAAAGGTACATGTACCTTGCCAACTTGAAGAAATTGTTGGTAAAATAGTAGATGTAGAAATAAAAGAATCCCTAGGAGAAGTGGCAGAAGGACGATTGGTGGTTAACAATTAACGATTAACAATTGTATAGGATTGCGCAGCAATCTTTTAAGTTCACAGTTCACAATTCACAGGCACAGTGCACAGTTGTGGAAATAATTCAGCGAGCTGAATTAATAAAATTAATTAATAAGTTCTGAAAGAGCATATATAAAGTTTGAGTTTTAGAAACTACGCAGTAGTTTCATCCTGAACTGTGAACTGTGAACTCTTAACTGTGAACTAATATAGAAGGGTGGTGAAATTATGAATTGTATCTTTTGTAAAATAATTAAGGGAGAAATTCCAAGTAATAAAATTTATGAAGATGATGAAGTTTTGGCTTTTCATGATATAAGCAAAACTGCTCCAGTTCATTTTTTAGTTATACCTAAAAAACATATAGAAAGTGCAAATGAAATTAATAGTGAAAATTCTAAAATTATTGCACATATTTTTGAGGTTATTAGTAAAATAGTAAAAGAGATAGGTATAAGTGAAAGTGGTTATAGAATAGTTAATAACTGTGGAAAAGATGGGGGCCAAAGTGTGAATCACATTCATTTCCATGTGTTAGGTCAAAGAGAATTAAAGTGGCCACCAGGCTAAGGGAATTTTATTCT
>JAAYOT010000308.1 GCA_012520205.1 Clostridiales bacterium | reverse complement strand
TTCCAGAAGCATTAAGAAGATATATGAATTGCAATGAAATAAAATAATAAAAGAGAATATTAAATTTTTAATAAGCTACTAAATATAGAATTTAAGAAATTTTTATTAATTCCTTAAAAACCAGTATTTGGTAGCTTTGCTTTGTTTTTTTCTAATAAATCCATTTTTATAATCATTGACAAAAATAATATATATGTTAAATTAGTTATGGGTGGTATTATTATAAACCACACCAAACTTATATTTGAGATTATATAGACTAGCTCAAAAACATATGAAAATTAAGTAGTATCGCACTCTTATGGAGGTGGTAATTATAAGATTTGGTTTTATTGGAGCAGGTAAAGTTGGTTTTTCCTTAGGAAGATATCTAAAGGAAAATAATGTTAATGTAGTTGGGTATTACAGTAGAAGTGAGCATTCCTCTAAAGAAGCTACAATTTTTACTAATACAAAACAATATATGAATTTAAAAGATTTAATAAAGAATAGTGATGCTATTTTCATTACAACTTCTGATGAACAGATTCAGAAGGTTTGGAATGAGATAAAAGAGTTGCCTATTAAAAATAAACTTATTTGCCACTGTAGTGGTTCAATCTCTTCAGAAATCTTTTCAAATATAAGTAAGTATGGTGCTTACGGTTATTCTATTCATCCAATGTTCGCTATTTCGGACAAATATAATTCTTATAAAGACTTATCCAAAGCTTTTATCACAATTGAAGGACATGAGAACTATAAAAATTATTTAAAGGAATTATTTTATTCCTTGGGAAATAATGTATCTATAATTTCAAGTGAAAATAAACCCTTATATCATGCTGCAGCTGTAGTAGTTAGTAATTTAGTATTAGGGTTAATTAATAATGGAGTAAAATATTTAAAGGAATGTGGGTTTTCACAGGAAATGGCTATAAATGCGTTATATCCATTAATAGATTTTAATATAAAAAATATAAAAGAAAAAGGTATTATAGATAGTTTAACTGGACCTGTTGAAAGAGGCGATTTATCAACAGTAATAAAGCATTGTAATGTTTTAGAGGAAAAGGATAGTGAGCTATATAAATTATTATCAATAAATATTTTAGAAATAGCAAAATTGAAGAATGTAAAAAGAAACTATGAAGATTTAGAAAAGTATCTAGGAGGGAAATGATGAAAAATACAGCGGTCACATTTAAGCAAGCTAAAGAAAAGAATGAAAGGTTAACTATGCTTACAGCATATGATTATTCTACAGCTAAGTTAATTGATAGCTCTGGAATAAATGGAATATTAGTAGGTGATTCACTAGGAATGGTGTGTTTAGGTTATGAAGATACACTATCAGTTACTATGGAAGATATGATTCATCATACCAAGGCTGTAGCAAGAGGGGTTAAGAATTCATTGATAGTTGCAGATATGCCTTTTATGTCATACCAAACTTCAGTGTATGATGCTGTAGTAAATGCAGGTAGATTAATAAAAGAAGGAAGAGCACATTCAGTTAAGCTAGAAGGTGGATTAGAAGTATGCGATAAAATAGAGGCTATAACTAAAGCATCTATACCTGTTATGGCGCACATAGGATTAACACCTCAATCAGTAAATAGCATAGGTGGATTTAAGGTACAAGGAAAAGATGAAGAGGCAGCTAAAGCTTTAATAGAGGCAGCAATTGCAATTGAAAAAGCGGGAGCATTTGCAATAGTTTTAGAATGTGTACCATCTAAATTAGCAAAGATAATAACAGAAAAAGTATCTATACCTACCATTGGAATTGGTGCAGGAGCAGATTGTGATGGACAAATATTAGTTTATCAGGATATGTTAGGTATGTTTAATGATTTTACACCTAAGTTTGTAAAGAAGTACGAAAATCTTGGGGAAAAGATGACTAGTGCTTTTAATAAATATATAGAAGAGGTTAGAGATGGTATTTTTCCATCAGAAGAGCATGGATTTAAAATAAGTGATGAAGTAATTGAAAAATTATATTAATAAGGGGTATTTTTATTATGGTAATAAGTACTATAAATGAAGTAAGAAATATAGTTAAAGAGTGGAAAACTCAAGGTTTAACTGTAGGGTTTGTACCAACAATGGGATACCTACATGAAGGTCATGAGAGTTTAATTAAAAGAGCAAATGAAGAAAATGATAGAGTAGTTGTTAGTATATTTGTTAATCCAATTCAGTTTGGACCTAAAGAAGATTTATCTACTTATCCAAGGGATTTAGAAAGAGATAAAGTACTATGTAAAGGTGCAGGAGCTGATATTATTTTTCATCCAGAAAATGAAGAAATGTATTTTGGAGATTTTTCAACCTTTGTAGATATGACTGGATTAACAGATGAATTATGTGGTAAAAGCAGACCAACTCATTTTAAGGGGGTGTGCACTGTTGTAACTAAGTTGTTTAATATAGTTGCCCCTCATAGAGCTTATTTTGGAGAAAAGGATGCACAACAGCTAGCTGTAATAAAGAGGATGGTTAGAGATTTAAATATAGATGTAGAAGTAGTGGGATGCCCTATAGTAAGAGAAGAAGATGGACTTGCTAAAAGCTCAAGAAATACTTATTTATCAGAAGAGGAGAGAAGAGCTGCAACTATATTAAATAAGGCTCTTACAGAAGCTAAAAGCAAAATTACAAATGGAGAAAGAGTAGCTAGCAATATAATTAATTCAATCACAGAAACTATAAGTACTGAACCTTTAGCTAAAATTGATTATGTTCAAGTTGTAGATTGTTTTTCAATGGAACCTGTTAGTACTTTAGATAAATCCGTTTTAGTAGCAATTGCTGTTTTTATAGGAAAAACAAGATTAATAGATAATTTTACTTATGAGCTATAATAGGAGGAACTGTAGAAATGAGATTAACTATGTTAAAAGGTAAAATTCATAGAGCAAAGGTAGTACAAGCAGAGCTGAATTATGTTGGAAGTATAACTGTTGATGAGGATTTATTAGATGCATCAGGAATACTTGAGTATGAGAAGGTTCAAATTGTTGATATAGATAATGGAGCTAGATTTGAAACGTATACTATTGCAGGAGAAAGAGGATCAGGTGTGATTTGTCTTAATGGTGCAGCAGCAAGGTGTGTTTCAGTTGGTGATAAGATTATAATTATGGCTTATTGCGAAATGGAAAGAGAAGAAGCTATGGATCATAAGCCAAGTGTAGTATTTGTTGATGAGGAAAATAAGATTAAAAGAGTAACTAATTACGAAAAACATGGACAACTTTCAGATTAGTTTTATTTAAAGATTAGGCTATGTTAATAGAGTGTTGTAATTGATGTGTAAGTCTTCCGATACTTCAATGAGCTATGAAAAGAATTAATATAAATACCTCACTCATATAGTATCTTTTGACTATCACCTCAATTTCAACATTAATTTAAAATATACCTAAAAATTAAAAAGGCTTTATTAAAAGTTATTTTAAAAAAATTTTTTAAATTTAGTTGACATAAATAATAGTACTTGATATAATAACAATTGTCTTGAGGAGAGATGGTCGAGCTGGCTTAAGGCACCGGTCTTGAAAACCGGCGTACCTTTGCGGGTACCGTGGGTTCAAATCCCACTCTCTCCGCCAAAGCATCTAACAATTTTGTTAGATGCTTTTTTTATAAAATAATAGATTAATATTCAAGCTGTTTTAAAGTTAATACTAGCTTATCCATTCCTATTTCTTTTACCTTATAGGAAGTTAGTCTTCTTTCTATTTCATTATCTATCTTTTCAGAATTACTAAAAAGATCCCTTACAAAAGTTATTGCATAGGCTAAAATAGTTAATGTTCCTGCACTTCCTAGTTCAAAGCCTAAACGTTCATTTTCTGTTAGCTGAGCTTTCATTAATTTATATATTTCATTACAATATGCACCTTTGATTATTATCTCATCGTATTTTTCCTTTAATCCTATTAGTAGGTCTTCAGGGGTATATGCTTCAAAGGCTGGTTTTTCTCTTTCTAGGGCCAAAAGTTCATCTAATACTTCTCCAGGGGTTTTGTCTAATGCTTCCGCTAAAGCAATTATTACTTTATTTGAGTATTTTTCAATTTTTCTATTTTTGTGAGAGGCAAGCAATTGTTGACTTATTCCAGTCTTTTTGAAGACCTCATATCTTTTGCTGTTATTTCTTTGTAAATACAAATCTAAATAATTCATTCTCATACCCTCCGAATTATATAATTATTGAGTACTAAAGAATATTTTACTACTTAATTA
>JAAYOT010000307.1 GCA_012520205.1 Clostridiales bacterium | reverse complement strand
ATGCTATAATTATTTACATGAACAAGGCAAAGGAGGAGATAATATGTCACAGGCAGTAAAAAGTAAAGTTAAAAATGGACAACTTTTACAAGAGGATATTCAGTTATTTCATGAAGGTAAGAATTATGCAAGTTATCGTTTCATGGGTGCTCATATTATATCTGAGAATAGAAAAAGGGGGGTAAGATTTACAACTTGGGCACCAAGAGCTAAGGAAGTCTATGTAGTAGGAGATTTTTGTGACTTTAAGCCAAAGGAAGAATTTAAGATGGAGAAAATAAATGACATGGGCTTATGGTCTTTATTTATTCCTAGAATTAAGGATGGGAGTATTTATAAATATTTTATAGTTAATGATTCGCTAGAAAATGGATTTTATAAAAGTGATCCTTATGCAAAATATTCAGAGCTTAGACCCAATACAGCTTCAGTGGTTAGGGATGAAATGAAATTTAGATGGACAGATAGAAAGTGGCTTAACAGAAGAAACAAAATAGATGTTTTCAAGGAGCCGATTAATATCTATGAGATGCACCTTGGTTCTTGGAAGCAAAATAATGGAGAATTTCTTACATATAAAGAGTTATGTAATGAATTGCCAAAGTATTTAGTGGAAATGGGATACACCCATGTTGAATTTATGCCAATTGTTGAACACCCATTAGATGCATCCTGGGGATATCAGGGAACTGGATATTATTCTGTAACAAGTAGGTATGGAGACCCTAAGGATTTAAAAGCTCTTATAAATGAACTTCATAGAAATAATATTGGAGTTATTTTAGACTGGGTGCCGGGACATTTTTGCAAGGATCAACATGGGTTATATAAATTTGATGGCACACCTACTTATGAATATGAAGAAGAATGGAAAGCAGAAAATAGGGGCTGGGGAACAGCAAATTTTGATTTAGGAAAACCTGAAGTTATCAGCTTTTTAATCTCAAATGCTCTTTATTGGATAAGAGAGTTTCATATAGATGGAATAAGAGTAGATGCAGTATCTAATATTCTTTATTTAGACTATGGCAGAAAAGATGGTGAATGGAAGCCGAATAAATATGGAGGAAACGGCTCCCTAGAGGGCATAGAATTTTTAAGAAAATTGAATTCAGCAGTTTTTAGTGAATTTAATAATATTCTTATGATTGCCGAAGAATCAACAACTTGGCCAAATGTAACTATGCCAATTGATGAGGGAGGACTTGGCTTTAATTTTAAATGGAATATGGGATGGATGAACGATACTTTAAAGTATATAGAAGTTGATCCTGTATTTAGAAAGCATGTTCATAATAATATTACATTTTCAATGATGTATAATTACTCAGAAAATTTTATTCTTCCAATATCTCATGATGAAGTTGTACATGGTAAGAAGTCCTTGGTGGATAAGATGTGGGGAGATTATTGGAATAAATTTGCTGGTTTAAGACTATATTTAGCATATATGATGGGTCATCCAGGAAAAAAACTATCTTTCATGGGATATGAATTTGGACAATTTATAGAGTGGAGGGAATATGAAGATTTAGAATGGGAATTAATAGATAAGTTTGAAATGCATAAAAATACCCATGATTATGTTAAGGCATTAAATAGATTTTATAAAGAAAATAAGGCTCTTTATGAATTAGATTATAAGGGAGAGGGCTTTGAATGGATAGATGCTGATAATAAGGATCAAAGCATTTTTTCCTTTATAAGAAGAGGAATTGATAAAAAAGATACATTAATTTTTATATGTAATTTTACACCTGTTGTATATTATGACTTTAAACTTGGAGTACCCTATTTAGGAGAATATAAAGAAGTATTTAATTCAGATAATAAGCTGTATGGAGGATCAGGTCAAATAAATGATGAACCTTTTATAGCTGTAGAAGACAGGTATCATAACAGAGATTACTCAATAAAAATTAAAGTTCCACCTATGGCAGTAATGATTCTTTCTTTCAAAGAATTAGAAATAAAGGATAGCTTAGAAGATATAAATAATAAAGAAATAGCTATAGACAGTAATGATTAAAAAGGAGGAGTAGTATGAAGGTTTTAATTGCAGCATCAGAAGCCCACCCCTTTATAAAGACCGGTGGGTTAGGAGATGTCATGGGTGCCTTGCCAAAGGCACTAAAAAAGTTAGGTGTAGATGTTAGAGTCATAATGCCTAATTATAAGGACATAAGAAAAGACATAAAAGATAAGCTAAAGTATGTAAAAAATTTTAATGTTAAGGTTGGATGGAGAAACCAGTATTGCGGGATACTTGAATATGATTATGAAGGTGTTAAGTTCTATCTTTTAGATAATGAATATTATTTTAAAAGAGATGGACTGTATGGATATTATGACGATGGAGAAAAATTTGCTTTTTTTGATAGGGCCGTTTTAGAGTTTATAAAAAATACAGACTGGACTCCAGACATAATACATTGTAATGACTGGCAGACAGGTATGATACCAGTTTTGCATAAATTAGAATATATAAAGGATGATAAATTTAAAAATATAAAGACAATATTTTCTATTCATAATTTATTTTTTAAAGGCATGTTTTCAAAGGAAGTTCTTCCAGAGCTTTTTGGATATGATTATGAACCCTTTAACAATGGAAGTTTAGAACATTATGGGGCTGTTAGCTTTTTAAAAGGAGCTATTAATTATTCAGATAAAGTTACTACAGTTAGTAAAACATATTCAGAAGAAATAAAAACAGAGGAATATGGAGAAAAATTAGATGGATTATTAAGATATAGGGGAGATTCCCTAGAAGGAATTGTTAATGGAATAGATTACGACGAATATAACCCGTTAGAGGATAAATATATATATGAAAATTATGATGTAAAAACATTATATAAGAAGGCAATTAACAAGAAATGCCTTCAAGAAGAATTGGGGCTTGAAGTGAATAGTGAAATACCTATGATTGGACTAGTTTCAAGGTTAACTCATCAAAAGGGTTGTGACTTAATAATAAACATTCTTGAAGAATTATTAAGGGAAAATGTTCAAGTAGTTATTTTAGGGACAGGAGATTGTCTTTATGAGGCAAGCTTCAAGGATTTTGGAAGAAGACATAAAGATAAATTAAGTGTAAATATAAGATTTAGTAATGAAATTGCACATAAAATATATGCAGCTTCAGATTTATTTTTAATGCCATCTTTATTTGAGCCCTGTGGACTTGGACAATTAATAGCCTTAAGATATGGAACTTTACCAATAGTTAGAGAGACAGGCGGACTAAGGGATACTGTAATTCCGTATAACAAGTATACAGGTACTGGAAACGGCTTTGGTTTTAGAAATTATAGGGCGGATGAATTATTAAAAATAACTAAATATGCTCTAGAGGTATATAGAGATAAGAAAGCTTTTGAAAACTTGAGAGTACAAGCTATGATGTCTGATAATAGTTGGGAAAAGTCTGCTAAGGAATATTTAAGATTATATAGTGAGGTTATTGGGGAGATTGCTTATAAAGATATAGTAGAAGAGATTGATAAAAGTTTTGTTTAGGGGTTAATAATGTTTGTTTTAAGGGGGAGATAGATTTTATGAGAAAAAAAGAAATAGTTGCAATGATCCTAGCAGGTGGACAGGGATCTAGGTTAGGTGTCTTAACAAAGGATATATGTAAACCAGCTGTACCATTTGGAGGAAAGTACAGGATAATAGATTTTCCTTTAAGTAATTGCTCAAATTCAGGAATATATACAGTTGGTGTTTTAACTCAATATAAACCATTAGACTTAAATTCTCATATAGGAATAGGGGACCCTTGGGATTTAGATAGAAGAGATGGTGGTGTTTCAATACTTTCCCCATATCAGGAAGAGAAGGGTGGAGATTGGTATAAGGGAACAGCTAATGCCATTTATCAAAATATTGAATACATTGATAGATATGATCCTGAATATGTGCTTATATTATCAGGAGATCATATCTATAAGATGGATTATGATAAAATGCTAGATTTTCATAAGGAAAATAATGCAGATGCTACTATTGCAGTTATTGATGTACCTATAGAAGAGGCAAGCAGATTTGGGATAATGAATACAAGGGTAGATAATTCAATTTATGAATTTGAAGAGAAACCTAAAAATCCGAAAAGTACCAATGCTTCAATGGGAATCTACATTTTTAATTGGAAATCATTGAAGACATTTTTAAAGAAGGATGAGGAAGATCCAAGTTCAAGTAATGATTTCGGTAAAAATATAATTCCTAAAATGTTAGAAGGAAATAAGCGACTATTTGCTTATCCATTTAAGGGATATTGGAAGGATGTTGGGACTATTGAAAGTCTATGGCAGGCTAATATGGATTTATTAGATGTCAATAATACCTTGGATTTATATGATAAGGGCTGGAAAATATATTCGCAAACTCAGGTAAGACCTGCTCACTATATTGGAAAAGAGGCAACAATAGTAAATTCATTAGTAACAGAAGGTTGTAGAATAAATGGAAGAGTTGAAAATTCGATTCTTTCACAGGGAGTATCCATCGGTAGGAATACAGTAATCAAGGATTCAGTAATAATGCCAAATGCTAAAATAGGTGACAATGTAATAATTGAAAGAGCAATAATAGGAACTGAAACTATAATTGATGATAATTATTCCTTAATTAATATAGATAGTATTGGAGTTGTAGGAGCAAATAAGCATTTAAGCTGGAAAAATGATCTTGCAATAAAAGAAATAAGTCTTGATTTAAATGAGGGAAAAATAAAAAACTTTAGCGTTGTGGGGGGATATTATGAATAATTGCTTAGGTATTATAAATTTAGATGAAAATGAAAGTAGACTGGGGGAATTAGTTAGATTTAGAACTCTAGCTTCTGTTCCGATATCTGCCAGATACAGAATAATTGATTTTGTACTATCTAATATGGCTAATTCGGGTATACAGGGAATAGGAATATTCACCCCAAAAAAATCAAGATCCCTTATTAACCATATAACAAATGGAAGGCCATGGGACTTGCATAGAAAAAAAGATGGCCTTAGAATATTCAACTTTGGGGACTATGATCCATTTTATGATGATGTTCGTAATTTCCTTGATAATATGGAGTTTATAGAGCAAAGTAGGAAAGAATATGTTTTAATAAGTCCATCCTATATGATTTGTAATATAGATTATAAAAAGGTATTGAAGAAACATATAAGGGATAAAAATGATATAACAATAGTAGGAAAATCTGTATCTAATGCAGATGAAAAGTTTTTAGGATGTGAAGTTTTAAATTTAAATGATAAAGAAAGAGTTATAAGCATTGGTAGAAATATAGGAATAGAAAAAAATGCTAACATAAATATGGAAATGTATATAATGAAAACAGAACTCTTTGTAAATATAGTCTATGAATGTGTGAATACTGGAATTCATAGAAAAATAAAAGAATATATAAAATTAAATTTAGATAATTTTAAGGTAGGAGTATATAAATTTAGTGGATATCTATCATGTATAAATACCATAAAGGAATATTTTGATACTAATATAGATATTCTAAATCAGGATATAAATAATGAATTATTTTATTGTGCTAGTCCTATATATACTAAATCACAAGATGAGCCTCCAACTAAGTACACAGAAGGTAGTAAAGTATTAAACTCAATAGTTGCCAATGGTTCATATATAGAAGGAGAGGTTAAAAACTGCATTATAGGCAGAAGAGTAAAAATAGGAAAAGGTGCAAAAGTAGAAAACTGTGTTATAATGCAAAATTCAAGAATAGAAGACAATGTATCTATGGATAAAGTAGTTGTAGATAAAGGAACGGTAATAAGTGAAGGAGAAGTAATAAAGGGCACAGCTGATTATCCAGTGACAATACAGAAACAAAAAACATTTTTAATGGAGTAGCAAATAATATATAGAAAGAAGAGTTGAGGAGATTTATTACTGATAAAAATCTTTTCAACTATTATTTTGAAGGCATAATTACTGGATTTATGATTTCCTAGAAGGACAAATTAGCCAAGCGTGTCCATAAGAGGATAAATTAGCATTTAAAAGAATTATTTAAGATTATATTGATAATATAAAAAAATAGGAGAAAATTGTCGAATGACAGAATCATATTGATGCTATTATTAGATTCGTTCCCAAGAGGAACTAGAGCTTAAAACTAATTTAAAAAACTTTAAAAAATAAAGTTGACAAGTTAGAGTTAAGATGATAAGATAAAAAAGTCGCTGATGGCGACAAGGTAAATTGGTCTTTGAAAATTGAACAGAATATAAGTAATAACACAAACCAGCAATTCTTTTGAATGTCTAAAAACAAGACTCAAAGTAATTTGAGCACAGATTAAACTTTTTAGTGAGAGTTTGATCCT
>JAAYOT010000042.1 GCA_012520205.1 Clostridiales bacterium | reverse complement strand
TTCTTATCTAATTTTTCATCTACCTTTATTTTCATACCACCACCACTTAAATCAAGTAGTAATGCTTTTTTGTATTTTTCCTTCTCTATATCTTTTGAACTTAAGTAATTAATTGCCTTAATAAAATTTACTCTTACATAATCTCTTCTTTGTATTTTTCTTACATCAAAGGGAGAACTAAATCTGTATAAGGATAAATTTTTTTCTTTAATTCTTCCTAAAACTTTGCTTTTAAATTGATAAACATTACCATTGTTATCATAGTAAATTTGCTCTATAACTCTCCCAGTTACTAAAGTTAAATATTCTCCATCTAAAACTGGAATAGAAATTAATATCTCATCCTCTTCTTCCCTAATATCTTGAATTACGGATTTATAATTTTTTTCACCATAAATAACCTCAATTTTATTATTAATCTCTAGTTTCAACTTATCCACTTTTATTCCCCCTAATTAAAAATACTAAATAACTTTTTAAACAATCCCTTAGCTCCTATACCCTTTATTTCTCTTTCTTCCCCTAATAATTTATCTCCAATATTTTTAATGCATCTAGCTGCATCGCAAGTAGGATTGGATATTACAAAAGGCTTTTGTTCTCTTACAGCCATAAGCAGCTTTCTATCCTCATAAACATATCCTAAATACTTTACATCTATAGATAAAAATCTATTTACAGCTGTTTTAAATTTTGTAAAAGTATTATCTCCTTCTTTTTTATCAATAATCCTATTTACAACTATATTCCCCTTATTTTTAATTTTAAAATGATTAACAGCTTTTAATAAACTGTATCCATCTGTTAAGGATGTTGGCTCAGGTGTGGTAACTAATATAAATTCATCTGAGCAGGCAATAAAGGCAAGAACACTTCTGCTAATTCCAGCTCCTGTATCTATAAATATATAATCAAAGCCTTCTAGCGTTTCTATCTTTCTTAAAAACAAATCCCTTTGATTCTGTTGAAGATCTTCAATATTATTAAGACCACTTCCCCCTGGTAAAAGCTTAACTCCCCCAGGTCCTTCAACTATAACTTCTTCTATTGAAAGATTCCCATTTATTAGATCTAGTACATTATTCTTTGGATATATTCCCATAAGAACATCATCATTACCCATTCCTATGTCTGCATCAAAAATAAGGACCTTTTTTCCCATTTGTGTTAAGGCTATTGATAAGTTAACAACAAAATTGCTCTTTCCTACTCCACCCTTACCTGAAGTTACTGTAATGATTTTAGTTTTTTTCTTATTATTTACTAGAGGCTCTCCCTTAGCTAGTCTTCTTAAGCTTTCAGCTTGGTCTAACATATATTGTCCTCCCCTAGTATTAATTTTTCTATCTCCTCAAAGGATGGTGATTTTATATCATCTGGTACATTTTGTCCCGTTGTAATATATGCTATAGGCTTGCTAGATTTTTTTGATATATTATAAATGGAACCATAGGTACTAGTTTCATCTAATTTAGTTATTATTAGCTTTTCGTAATTTAACTCACTATAGCCATTTAATATAGTGTCTATATCTCTATTTTTAGTAGTTCCACTTATAACAAGCATGGTACAATCTGGGACAATCTTTTGAGTAAAGGCTCTTAATTCAGAAATTTGCATAGTATTTTTGCTGCTTCTTCCTGTTGTATCTATTAATATTATATCACAGTCTTTTAAGTCATCTACTGCTGATTCCATTTCTTTTAATGTTATTACAACTTTAAAGGGAATATTCATAATTTCTGCATAAGTTCTTAGCTGATCTACAGCACCTATTCTATATGTATCAATGGTAATTAAACCAACCTTCTTTTTATCAATTAAAGCAAGTCTTCCAGCTAGCTTTGCTATAGTAGTAGTTTTCCCAACTCCTGTTGGCCCTACTAAAACTACTTTACCATATAAGCCTTCAGTAGATATTTTTACATCTTCCTTAATTAATTCTTTAAAATCCTCTTTAAACTTATCTAAGCTATCATATTCCTTACGTAAAAGGTCTTCTA
>JAAYOT010000306.1 GCA_012520205.1 Clostridiales bacterium | reverse complement strand
CAGAGTATACCTATTATATTATTTTATATAGCAATAAAGAAAAATGGAATTCAGTAAATGCTGAATTCCATTTTTCTTTATTCACCTTTTAAATCATTTATAATATCACGTAATTCTGCCGCTCTTTCAAATTGTAGATTTTTAGCAGCCTCCATCATTTCTTCTGTATATTTCTTAATTAATTTCTTTTTATCCTTAGCTGAAATTTCTCCATTCTCTTCCTTAATAACCTCATAAATAGATGGCTCTTCTGCTGCTTTTGTTGCTTCTATTACATCTCTTATATCCTTAACAATAGTTTGAGGTGTTATATTATGCTCTTCGTTATATTTAATCTGCTTCTCTCTTCTTCTTGTTGTTTCCTTAATAGCCTTATCCATGGATTTTGTTATTACCTCTGCATACATAATAACTTTACTTTCTGAATTTCTTGCAGCTCTACCAATTGTTTGTATAAGAGATGTTTCTGAACGCAAGAAACCTTCCTTATCTGCATCCAAAATTGCAACTAATGCAACTTCTGGAATATCTAATCCTTCTCTTAAAAGGTTAATTCCAACTAATACGTCGAACTTTCCAAGTCTTAAATCCCTTATAATCTCCATTCTCTCTATAGTTTTTATATCTGAATGCATATAGGTAGTTTTTACACCTAAATCAGTTAAATACTTGGTTAAGTCCTCTGCCATTTTCTTTGTTAATGTTGTTATAAGAGTTCTATAACCTCTTTCTGTAGTCTTTCTTATTTCTCCATATAAATCATCTATTTGTCCTTCAACAGGCCTTATTTCTATAACTGGATCTAACAAACCAGTAGGTCTTATTACTTGTTCAGCCACATTTGTTGAATGGTCTAGTTCATATTGTCCAGGTGTAGCACTAACATATACAACTTGATTTATTTTCTTTTCAAATTCCTCAAACTTCAAGGGTCTATTGTCAAAAGCACAAGGAAGTCTGAAGCCATAATCTACTAAGGTAGTTTTTCTTGACCTATCTCCTGCATACATTGCTCTAGCCTGAGGTAAGGTAACATGACTTTCATCTATAAACATTAAAAAATCATCAGGGAAATAGTCTAATAAGGTTTGTGGTGGAGTTCCCGGTGCCCTTCCATCTAATATTCTTGAATAATTTTCTATTCCACTGCAATAACCCATTTCTCTAATCATTTCAATATCATAGTTGGTTCTTTGTCTTAATCTTTGGGCCTCCAGTAATTTTTCCTGACTATTTAATTCTCTTAATCTATCTTCAAGTTCATCTTCTATCTGCCTTATAGCCCTCTCTAAGACTTCCTTTGAAGTAGCAAAGTGAGAGGCTGGAGAAATAGCCACATGGTTTCTTTCCCCTATTATATTTCCTGTTACAACGTCAAATTCCCTAATTCTTTCAATTTCATCACCAAAAAACTCTACCCTTATTCCTTTGCTAGATGAATAGGATGGAATAATATCTAAAGAATCCCCTCTTACTCTAAAGGTACCCCTGGCAAACTCTATATCATTTCTTTCATATTGTATCTCTACTAACTTTTTCATTATTTCAGTTCTATCTTTTATCATTCCTGGCCTTAAGGAAATTGTTAGCTTCTTATATTCTTCTGGATTACCTAGTCCATATATACAAGAAATTGATGCAACTATTATTACATCTCTTCTTTCCAATAAGGCTGATGTAGCCGAGTGTCTTAACTTATCTATTTCATCATTGATAGATGCATCCTTTTCTATAAAGGTATCTGTTTGCGGAACATATGCTTCTGGTTGATAATAATCGTAATATGATACAAAGTACTCTACTATATTATCAGGGAAAAACTCCTTAAATTCTGAACATAACTGTGCTGCTAAAGTTTTATTATGAGCTAAAATTAATGTAGGTTTCTGAACCCTTTCAATAATATTAGCCATGGTATATGTTTTACCAGATCCAGTTACCCCAAGAAGAGTCTGCCCCCTATCTCCTCTATTTATTGATTCAACTAAACTATTTATCGCCTTAGGCTGATCACCTGTAGGTTTAAACTTTGATACTATCTTAAACTCTGGCATATTTTCACCTCCATGTTTATATTAACTTTACATATATTCTATACCTTATACTTTCCACATTCAACACTTTATATAATAGCTTCTGTGCCTTAGTGTTGGACCTTTGT
>JAAYOT010000041.1 GCA_012520205.1 Clostridiales bacterium | reverse complement strand
GGTATTACTAAATCAATACCAAACATATCATCATCTGGGAATTTAAGTCCGCAATCTATAACTACAATATCATTTTTATATTCTATTGCCGTTATATTTTTACCAATTTCGTTTATTCCACCTAAAGGAATAATTTTAACTTTTGCTTTTTCGTGTTTCAATATGTCCCCTCCTTTTTATAATATATGTA
This sequence comes from Clostridiales bacterium, assembly GCA_012520205.1. Lineage (GTDB taxonomy): Bacteria > Bacillota > Clostridia > Clostridiales > Clostridiaceae > Clostridium. Next base: position 5,499 of record JAAYOT010000041.1, on the reverse strand, counting down.
ATACAAAGGTGATCATCTCTTAAGAGAGGCCTTCCTTTATTTTATCTTTTAGTTTTATCTATACTTTTACTCTGGCATTTTCTACAAATTCCAAAGAATTTAACACTGTGGTCTAATATATGAAATCCATAGGATCTTTCTACTTCTTCTTCTAACTCATCTAATAAATCATCTTGAACTTCAATTACATCTTTGCATTCATTACAAACTAAATGATGGTGTCTATGACCTTCGTCTTTTCTCACTAATTCATATCTGCTGCAGCCATCATTTAAATCAAGCTTGCAAATCACGCCTAATTCTTCTAATAATATTATTGTTCTATAAACAGTAGCTAAACCTATTTCAGGGCAGTTCTTCTTAACCTCATCATAAATTTCTTCTGTAGTTAAGTGTTCTCCTTCCTTTTCAATAATAGTGTCAACTATAGCTCTTCTTTGAGGAGTTAACTTATATCCTTTTTGTTTTAACTCTTCTTTTAAGACATTAAAATCTATATTATTTGATTGTTCCATAAATAATACCCCTCCCTTTTATTTCTCTTATTCTTCTAAAAATATTGTATTATAAGCTTCTTGCACAGCAGCTAATTCCACTTCATCATCTATAGGTACTAAAAGATCGTCTCCATCTTCATCTTTATCAACCTTTAAAGCAAATATATCCTCTTCTGTGTAATTATCATCATAGACAATAATATATTCTGTTTTTTCCTCTGTATCAGGATTTACCATATCAAAGAAAGCAACTACATTTAGTTTTACTAAATTTCCTTCCTCATCATATAATTCCAATTGCTCTATATCTTTATTCATAATCATTCTCCTTTTTCATTTTAAATTTATAATTAATATTTGTCAATAATAGTTTTCCATTAATATTCATTATTAGTTTTTGCTTATTCTATCTAAATATCCCTGTAAAATATAAATTGCAGCAATTTTATCAACTATCTTTTTTCGTTTTTGCCTTGATAAATCTGCTTCTAGCATAGCCTTATGGGCTGCCACTGTTGTTAACCTTTCATCCCACATATGAACTTCAATATTTAAATGCTCTTTTAAAAGTTCTGAAAATTCTATAGCCTTTTCTCCCGCTTCTCCAATTGTTCCATTCATATTTTTAGGCATACCTAAAACTATGGACTCAACTTTGTATTCTTCACAAATTTTTCTTATTTCTTCAATATCCTTTTCTTTTTTTGTTCTTCTTATAGTTGTAACGCCCTGCGCCGTCCAACCTAATGGGTCGCTAATAGCAACTCCGATAGTTTTAGAACCTAAATCTAGACCTAATATTCTCATTTTTGCTCCTTAAATAATATGAAATTTATAATTAAAGAGTGCCCGTTAAACGGGCACTCTTTATTTTATTTCTAAATAAGATTTTATAACTTCCTCAAGAATTTCATCTCTTTCAAGTTTTCTTAGTAAAGCTCTTGCTCCGTTGTAGCTTGTAATGTAAGAAGGGTCCCCTGAAATAAGATAACCAACTAGTTGGTTTATTGGATTATAACCTTTCTCCTTTAACGCATTATAAACATCGGTTAAAATTGATTTTGTTAAATCCTCTCTGTTGATGTTCAAATTAAATTGCATTGTTTGATCTAAGTTATTATTCATACAATTGCTGCTTCCTGCAGCTCACCCCCTTACTAATATTTAGTTTGTTTCCAATATATTAATATTATCTCACTTTTTATATTATTTATTCTACTTAATAAATAATATAGATAATATTTCCTTACCTTAATTATAGACTAAATTTCCATAATTGTACACTATTTTATTTTAATAAAGCTTCTACAACTTCATAAACTTTCTTAATTCCATCTTTGATAGCAGCTGGATTTTTTCCACCGGCTTGAGCCATATCTGGTCTTCCACCACCGCCTCCACCAACAACTGCTGCAACTTCTTTTATTATCTTACCACAATGAATTCCTTTTTCTAATGAATCCTTTGTTGCCATGGAAATTAAGTTAACTTTTCCGCCTACATTACTAAATAATACTACAACCCCAGTTCCTATCTTATTTCTTAATTTATCTCCTAAATCTCTTAGGGAATTAGGATCTACTCCATCAATTTCATAAGCTATAACATTTATTCCGTTAATGTTTTTAACTGATTGTAGAATATCATCTTCAGAACCTTGGGTTAATTTTTTCTTAAGCTCTGTAATTTCTTTGTCCTTTTCTTTTAATTCAGAATTTTGCTGTGTTATTTTCTTTACTAGGTCTTTTTCTGCACATTTTAATATTGCACAAGCTTCTTTTAATAAGTTTTGTTTTTCTTCCATATACTTCATTGCATTTATGCCTGTAATAGCTTCAATTCTTCTTATACCTGCAGCAACACCTGATTCTGAAACTATTTTAAATAATCCTATTTCTCCAGAGTTAATTACGTGAGTTCCACCGCATAATTCCTTTGAAAATTCTCCTACTCTAACAACTCTAACATCATCTTTATATTTCTCATCAAATAATGCCATTGCTCCTGAATTTTTTGCCTCTTCTAAAGTCATAACATCTGTTCCAACTTCAAGAACTTCCATTACTTTATCATTTACCAGTTTTTCTATTGTATCAAGCTCTTCAGTTGTTAAAGCTTGGAAGTGTGAAAAGTCAAATCTTAACCTTTCATCATCTACATAAGATCCTGATTGGTTTACATGGCTTCCTAATACATCTTTTAAAGCCTTATGAAGAATATGAGTTGCAGTATGGTTTCTTGCTATATTTCTTCTTCTTTTGCCATCTACTTTTAATGTAGCTTCTTGTTCAACTTTTATTTCACCATTTAAAACTTCAACATAGTGAATAATTTTTCCACCAAGATTATTTTTAGTATCATATACAAAGGCTTCACCAGTAGAAGTAGTTATATAACCCTTATCCCCTACTTGACCTCCCATTTCTGCATAGAAAGGTGTTTCTTCTGTAACAATATAAGCCTTTTCTCCTTTAGCTATTACTTCCTTAAAGTCATTATCATCTGCTATTAATAGAACATTTGATTTTCCTTCTATATTTCCATATCCAATAAATTTAGTGCTTACAGAAGATTCTATCTTATTTATTGGTTTTTCATCATTACCCATGTATGAAGTTTCTCCTCTAGCACTTCTAGCTCTTTGTCTTTGTTCTTCCATTTCCTTCTTAAAGGCTTCTTTATCTACCTTCATACCCTTTTCTTCAAGGATTTCTTCTGTTAACTCAATTGGGAAGCCGTAAGTATCATATAGTTTAAAGGCTTTTTCTCCCTTAAGAATATTTTCCTTTAATGATACCATTTCTTCAATATAATCATTTAAAATATTCATTCCTGAATCTATAGTTTCATTAAATCTTTCTTCTTCTAAAGAAACTATTTTTTCAATATACTCTTGTTTTTCTACAAGGACTGGATATGCTCCCTTATAATTTTCAACTACTGAATCAACTATCTCTGTTAAAAATAAGCCCTTAATACCTAAAAGTCTTCCATGTCTAGCAGCTCTTCTTAACAGTCTTCTTAATACATATCCTCTTCCTTCATTACTAGGTTGTACTCCATCGGAAATCATCATAGTAACTGATTTTACGTGATCTGTTATTATTCTTAAAGAAATATCAGCATTTTTGTCTTCACCATATTTAACACTTGCAAGTTTAGATACTTTTCCTAATATATTTTTAACTGTATCTATTTCAAAGATATTATCTACACCCTGCATAATAGTAGCAATTCTTTCTAGCCCCATTCCTGTATCTATGTTTGGATGCTCTAATCTGTTGTAATTTCCTTCTTCATCTTTGTCAAATTGAGTAAATACTAAATTCCAGAACTCAACAACCCTATCTTCATCAGATGCTTTTATGAAATCTTCAACATTTGTGATTTGGCCATCTCCCCTATCAAAATGTATTTCTGTACATGGACCGCATGGGCCAACTCCAATTTCCCAGAAGTTATCCTCTTTTCCTAATCTAAAGATCCTCTTTGGATCAACATCTGTTTTATTGCACCAAATATCAAAAGCTTCATCGTCTTCTAGGTAAATAGTAACATATAATTTATCCTTTGGAATTTCTAATACTTTAGTTATAAATTCCCAAGCCCATGGAATTATTTCTTCTTTAAAATAATCTCCAAAAGAGAAGTTTCCTAGCATTTCAAAAAATGTACCATGTCTAGATGTTTTACCTACATTTTCAATATCACCAGTTCTTATACACTTTTGGCAAGTAGTAATTCTTTTTCTTGGTGGAGTTTCTAGTCCTGTAAAATATGGCTTAAGGGGTGCCATTCCAGCATTTATTAATAATAAGGATTTATCATTTTTAGGAACTAAAGAAAAGCTTTCTAATCTTAAATGTTCTTTTGATTCAAAAAATTTTAAATATGATTCTCTTAATTCATTTGTTCCAATATATTTCATTATATTACCTCCATTTGTTTATTCATTTGATATAAAAAAGCTTCCATCCCTATAGAAAGGGACGAAAGCTACAGTTCCGCGGTACCACCCTAATTATGCAAAAATTTTGCATCACTTAGTTAAAATAGCTCCAAGACAGCTTCAATATATAATGCAAGAAGTTTACACCATCCACTTCCTCTCTGAATACACGCCTATATTTACTCCTTCTTTTCATTGCTATACATATAAATTTTTAATATTTTCATAGAAATTATAGATTATTTAAGTAAATATGTCAATTATTATTTAAAAGAGATAATCATTAATATCTTCATAAATAACTTTAATTATTACCCCAATTGGTATAATAATTATCATTCCAATAAAGCCTCCTAATTTTTCTCCTAAAAGCAATAATATTATTATCATTAAAGGGTGCATATTGGTACTATCTGCAGTTATTTTAGGAGATAGTATATTACCTTCTACCTGCTGAATTATTGTCATAGCAATCACTGTCCATACTGCCTTTTCTGGGGACTCCATAAGGGCTATAAATATAGGAGGTATAGCTCCAATTATAGGCCCGAAATAAGGAATAATATTTAATATTCCATTAAAGATTCCAAGTATTATTGCAAACTTTACGTTTAATATAAGCAAAATAATAGTTGTTAATAGGCCGATTATTAAAGATAGTAAAAGCTGGCTTACTATATATCTTGATAACACTTTATCTAGATGGCTAATAATTCTCTTGGCTACTATCCTCTTTTTTGTTGGCAATATTAAAAGTATTTTATTGTATATTAGTTCTCCATCTACTAAAAAGTAATATGTTACAATTGGTATTATTGCAATTGTAACTAAACTCTCAAAAAAGTTTATAAGGTAGTCTACTGCCTTTATTGAAAACTGCCTTATAGCAAGATTTATTTTTTCACTAATTTGTTCATATATAAGTTCAAAGGTTTCTGTGTCCCTTAGATTTATTTTATTTGCTATTTTATTTATGTATTCATCCATATTATCTAATATATTTCCAATATTGTGACTTTCCTCAAAAATTGATGGCACCAAACTATATATAAT
>JAAYOT010000305.1 GCA_012520205.1 Clostridiales bacterium | reverse complement strand
TCAATGCATCTGGTGATAATGGCGTAGAGGAAACACTCCTTCCCATTCCGAACAGGAAAGTTAAGCTCTACAGCGTCAATGGTACTGCAGGGGAGACCCTGTGGGAGAGTAGAACGTCGCCAGGTTAGCAAAGACTTAAGAATTTATTCTTAAGTCTTTTTTCTTATCCACAAAAAATGCATAAAGTTAAAAGTTATCAACATAAGTTTTTAAAATAATAAATCTTACTGTTGATAACTTTATTCTTATGCATTATTCATTGTTATATAAGTATGTCTTTCTTAGTAAAGTTAATGTGAGATATTAAATATGAAATAATTATTGTTAGAGCTATGCATATGATTCCATTAGTTATTGTTAAGTTTTCGTTATTATACATTAAAGCTAATTTAGATGTTACTAAGCTAGAACTATCTGCATAAGTTGTAAATAGCAAATGGCTATATTCTTTCAAAGTACCAATTACTTGAGCACCTATAGATAGAAATATTGTTGATATTACAGAGATAGCCATAGATATCATGCTGCTCTTAAAGATTGTAGAAAACATAAAGATTACGCTGCAGCAAGCTATTATAAATAATGCTTGATATCCAATTGATCTAAAGGCAAAATCCATATTAGTTATCATTTCTGATGTTTCAGGAATTTTTTCAAGAACCATTTCTCCATATTCCGGATTAAATACTTTTTCATATTGCTGTCCTACCCTAATTGGATAGTCTGCTGCATTTACATCAGAAGTTAAATTTACAAAGGTCATTCCAATTATTTCTGGTACTATTATTAAAGTTAAAACTGTAATTACTGATACTATATATTTAGAAAATAAAATCTTACCTCTAGAAACAGGTTGCACTAGTAAAAACTTAAGAGTTGGTGGAGTAGATTCTCCAGATAAGATATCACTCATAAATACGGCAATGCCTGCAGCTAAAAGTCCTATGCTTAATATCATAGTTAAACTTTCAAGGAAATTATACTCTTGGTATTCCCAGCCTTTAAGTGGCATTATATTATTTTCTTTTAAATATTCTAAATTTTCTAGTTCCTCTTGTAGTGATAAGTAATCAACTTTATATCTTTCCTTTGTACCATTCTCTTCATATTCTTTAATAGCATTTTTTACATTAGCTATAGACATATCTAGTTCCATTTTCCAGGAATCTTCGCTAATACCTTCTTCCAATATTTTCTTATTTAATTCTATAGTTTGTTCATAGTGTTCTATAGAAGAATTTATAGATTTTATCCACTCTTCATCCCCAGCAGCTTCAGCTGTTTTTAATTCATTTTCCATATAAGATAGTTGCTCTTCTGCCATTTGAAGTTGATATTCAGGGGAGTGCCATTCTCTCATATTTTTATCGCTTTTCCAAGTTCCATAGACTGTTAGAGCAATAAATAAAAGAAACAACACAAAAACAATCCAAGTTTTACTTCTCTTAAATATTTTTATAAATTCATTTTTAATAAGACTTAACAACATTATCTTATTCCTCCTTCAACTAATTCCATATATCTTTGTTCTAGTCCTTTTCTTAACTTAAATACTTCATCTACATTGTAGTTATTATTAACAAGATATTTTATAAGTTCAGGAGTTTTATTTGATTTAATTATAAGTTCAAATGTATCATCTATTTCCCTAACTGATTTTACGAAATCTAAGGAAGATAATATATCAGAATTAATCTTTTCAAGTATTTTTAAGGAAATAATATCAGTTTCTGTTTCCATTGAATCATCAACAATACTTTCTACAGATTTAATTACACCATTATTAATAAAAGCTACTCTGTCACATAAGTTTTGAACTTCAGATAAAATGTGGGATGAAATAAATACTGCCATTCCTCTTTCCTTAGCAGCTTTTTTCACTATTTCTCTAAAGTCAATAATTCCGGAAGGATCTAGTCCATTAGTTGGCTCATCTAAGATAAGAAGCTTAGGACTAGATAATAGAGAAGCAGCTAAACCTAAGCGTTGTTTCATACCTAAGGAATATTTTTTTACTTTATCATCAATTCTGTTTTCAAGGCCTACTAATTTAATAACTTCATTAACCTCTTCCTTTGGGATCTTTCTAATTCTTGCAAGCTGCATAAGATTTTCTCTGCCGGAGAGATATTTATATAATTCTGGGTTTTCAACTACTGCACCCACCTCCTTAAGAGCACTTTCAGTATCTTTTTTTAAATCATAACCACAAATTGATATTTTTCCAGCAGTAGGTTTAATTAATCCTACAAGCATTCTTATTGTTGTAGTTTTACCAGCACCATTTGGACCTAAAAATCCAAATATTTCACCTTCCTCAATAGAAAAACTAATATCTTTTATGATTTCTCTTTTGCCTATGGTCTTTTTAAGACCTTCTACCTCTAAAACTTTCATTACATGCCTCCTTGTTGCTTATATTATTTAGACTTTATTAAAAGTATGGCTAAAAATTCTTAAAATAATTATTTTAAGTACTCTGCTAATTTTAAAGGTTAAATCTTAATATAGGCCCATTTAAAATCTTAAAATATCCTTAATAAATCATTAAATAAAAATATATAAAAATATTGTCAAAAGCAAGAAATATACAAGGAATATACAAGAAATTCTTGTAAGT
>JAAYOT010000304.1 GCA_012520205.1 Clostridiales bacterium | reverse complement strand
TATTATATAATAGGGTTTATATTTGTTTTGAATAAATAATATAATGTATAATAAAAGAAAATTATTTTGGAGGAAGTGCCTTGAAAACAAATGCTAATGTAATAGAAAAAACAAAAATAAAAAAAGATGTGCCTAAAAATTATAAAGTAATTATGTACAATGATGATTTTACTACAATGGAATTTGTGGTGGCTATTCTCGAAGATATATTTAATAAAAATTCTGCTGAAGCATATAAAATAATGATGGAAATTCATAAAAATGGAATTGGAGTAGCAGGAGTATATTCTTATGATATAGCAATATCGAAAGTAAGAAAGGTAAGGGAGCTTGCAAAACAAGAAGGATTTCCTTTTAAATTGACAGTAGAGGAGGAGTAAAATGGATATAAGTAAAATAGTTAGAGAAGTTTTAATTAGAGCTTATAGAATTGCTCATGAAAATAATAACGAATATATAACACCAGAGCATTTAGTTTTAAGTGCTTTAGAAGAAGATGTTTTTAAAGAAGCAATTACTAAATTAAATGGCAATGTAAAAGATTTAAAAGATGATCTAATTAATTATATAGATAACAATATTGATAAGGTTGAAAATAGGGAGCCTGAAGAAAGTTATGGCATAAAAAACGTATTAATCTTAGCTACTCAGCAAGCTGCTTTTAGTGAAAGAAATATGGTTGCATTAGAACATATAATGGCTGCCATATATAGTTTAAGAGATAGCTATGCAGTTTATTTTCTTCAAAAGCAGGGAATAGAAAAGCAAGATTTATTATATGAACTATCACATAATCAATCTGAAAAAGAAAATATTGCTAAGGATGCAATTAAAATAATAAAAATAAATCCATTAGAGCATAGAAATTTAAACTCAGGTGCAAGTAAAACAATAAATAAGTATTGTACAGAGCTTACAAATTCATTAGAAATCGATGAACATTCCTTAATTGGAAGAGAAGATATAATTAATAGAACAATACAAATACTCTCTAGAAAAACAAAAAATAATCCTGTCCATGTAGGGGAGCCTGGTGTAGGTAAAACTGCAATAACTATGGGATTAGTTAAATTAATAAAAGAAGGTAATGTTCCATGTAAATTAAAAAATGCTAGAGTCTTTTCTTTAGACATAGGCTCTATTCTTGCAGGAACAAAATATAGGGGAGACTTTGAAGAAAGAATAAAGCAAACTTTAGATGAAATATCAAAGTTTGAAAATCCTATAGTCTATATTGATGAAATTCATAATATTGTAGGGGCAGGGGCTTTAAATGGCAGCTCTTTAGATGGAGGTAATTTAATAAAGGGGTATTTATTAGAAGGAAAAATAAAATTTATAGGAGCCACTACTTATGATGATTACAAAAAACACTTTGAAAAAGATAAAGCTTTAATTAGAAGATTTCAAATAGTAGAAGTAAAAGAAACTTCCATAGAGGAAAGTATTGAAATACTTAAAGGAATAAAAGAAAGCTTTGCAAAGTATCATAATGTTGAGTATAAAGATGAGGCTCTTGAAGAAGCGGTTAAATTAAGTGCTAGATATATTAATGATAAATTTTTACCAGATAAGGCAATAGATATAATGGATGAAGCAGGAGCTTATGTAGACATAAATAGAAATACCTTAGAGGAAGCAATAGTTGATAAAAGGGTTATTGAAGAGATCATTTCAAAAACTTGCAATATTCCAAAGCAAACTATTGAAAGTACTGAAGTAGAAGTGTTAAAATCCTTAGAAGAAGAATTGAAGAAAAATATTTTTGGACAAGATTCTGCAATAGAAGAAGTAACGAGAGTTATTAAATTATCAAGGGCTGGACTAAGTTCAGAAGAAAAACCTGTTGCATCCTTATTATTTGTAGGACCAACTGGTGTAGGTAAAACAGAAATAGCTAAAGTCTTATCTAAGACCTTAGGAGTTGATTTAATAAGGTTTGATATGAGTGAATACGGTGAAAAGCACTCTGCATCAAAACTTATAGGTTCTCCTCCTGGATATGTTGGATATGAAGAGGGAGGCTTGCTAACTGATACTATAAGAAAAAAACCTAATTCAGTTTTATTATTAGATGAAATAGAAAAAGCTAATCCTGATATTTTAAATGTTCTTCTCCAAGTTATGGATTATGGAATCTTAACAGACAATAAAGGTAGAAAAGCAGATTTTAGAAATGTAATAATAATTATGACATCAAATGTTGGAGCGAGAAATTTAAGTAAAAATTCAGTTGGATTTTTAAAAGATGAATCTAAGAGGGAGGACATTAAAAATGATGTATCTAAAGCATTTTCTCCTGAATTTAGAAATAGATTAGATAAAATAGTTATATTTAATCAAATTAATGAAGAAATGGCACTAAATATAACTAAAAATGAATTAAACAAATTTAAAGAAACATTAGTTGCAAAAAATGTTACTGTAAGTTTTACTGATGAATGTATTAAATATATTAGTAAAAAGGGATTATCTAAGGAATATGGCGCAAGGGAAATAATAAGAGTAATTAATACAGATATAAAACCCCTATTAGTAGATGAATTATTATTTGGAGCTTTATCTAATGGAGGGCAATGCCAAATAGATGTAAAAAATGATAACTTTACAGTTAATATTCTAAAATAAAAAATAATAAATGAGAGGGGAATCCTCTCATTTTTAATGGGAGTGTAATAGATGAAAGACATTAAAGAAATACAAGAAGAAATAATAATTAAGGATGCTAAAAAGGCAGAAAAGATATGGAAGGAACTTGAAAAGGATGAAAGTTTAGAATACTATTTAAATAAGATGACAAAAGAGGAACTTTTAAGGATTGGATATAACAATAAGATAAGAGGGTTAACTTCCTTAAGAAAGCAAGACTTAATAGAGAGGTTAAAAGATATTATTGTAGAAAAATTAGATAATATGATAGCCCTTTTAGACCTAGAAAGATTAAAATATTTGCAAGAAGTTTTAAAGTCTAATGGAAGGAAAGAATATAATCCAAGGGAAATAATAAGTGCAAGTTATTTTAGAGATAGAGGAATTTTATTTACTGCAGTTGATAATAGAAAATTATATGCAGTTATGCCGGAAGAATTACTTAACCTAATAAAAGAAAAATTAGATGATGAATGTAATAAGAAGTCTAGGTTCAATTCAGAGGTAATTAATACTTTATCAGGCTTAGTTTACTATTATGGTGTTATGGAACTTGCTACCCTAAAAAGACTTTTAGAAGAAAATTATGAAATTAAAATTACAGAAGAGGACTTATTAGATTTAATTTCAATTGGGGAAGAGGTAGGCTATGATTTTCAATTTGAAGAAGATATTATAAGCCATTTAGATGTGGATAATCCAAAAGAAATCTTAAGAAAAATTAAGGAATCAGATTTAGATTATGCAAAATTTGATAGAAAAACCTTATTAAGGGCTGGAAAACCTGATTATATTGAAGAAAATAAACAAGCAGTGAAATTAGAAAGAATTTTAAATGAATTATTTATAATAGACAAAGAAATTTTAAAAGAAGAAATTGAAGGGTTTATTATTGCAATAAAAAATGAAGTTTCTATTGAAGAGGCTTCCAATATATTCTTAGAGGCTTATGAGGTTGAAACAGAAGAAGAAAAGGTAATATTAAAAGGTGAATTAGAAAAGCTTGCTTTAGGAATTAGAAAATGGACATTAAAAGGACGAAAAATAAATGAAATAGAAGGTAAAAACAAAACAGTTATAAGTAGCAAAAATGTAGGAAGAAACGATAAATGTCCTTGCGGAAGTAATAAGAAGTATAAAAAATGTTGTGGAAGGTAAGATGAAAAATTATGTATTTAAATTATGTTTTATTATTTTTGGGAGCTACAGATCTAGTCTTGGGTTTGATAATGTTTTTTAGAAAAGGTGAGTCTGCTAGGAAATATTTATCACAAAGTTATAAAATTATATATAAAGAATTGGATACTGAATCTTTAGAAAAGGTAGAGGGGCTTTCAAGAAGTTTAGGACAACTTACTTGTCTTGAAGGATCTTTATATATTTTCCTTGCATCAACAGCAATATATTCAGAGATGAACATAATTTTAGTAATTATACTTATTGTTATTATAGAAATAGGAGTTTTTAGTATAAAAAATAGTATACTTAAAAAGTTTATTAAATAATTTAGGAGCTCATCATAGATGGGCTCTTATTTTTGCTTTACTCTAGATAAATCTTTTGAATTTTCTAAATAATTTTGTATTAAAAAAAGTTTAAAACTGGTATACAATATGCTTATTAATTATTGTTTAAACTATTTATATATGGTTATATAACTTTGGTGGTTTAATAGTACTTATTATATGGTATTAATAACCGTTATTTTTTTAACAGGAGGGATGAATATTGTTATTTGATTTTTTTAGTAACAGAAGTATTTCTAATAAGCTTTTTAAGATAAAAGAAGATAATATTAAAGAGCTTATTATAGAAACAAATTCGGAAAAAAATGCATCTAAAAAATTCACTGAGAAACTAAATACTTTTTTTGAAGGAAACCATAATAAATTTATCATTAAAGCTTTTAGCTACCAGCCAAATATTAATGGGTATGGAATCATTTTAAATTCTAGAAAAGAAGATTTTATAAAGGGTGTAGAAAAGATAAAATCCATTGGTGAAATTAAATTCGTAGTAGATGGAAAAGATAAGAACATTGAAAAGGATTTAGTAGAATTTGGAGAAGTTATCAAATTATCATCAAAAACAGACTTATACAAAGATAAAATTTCTTCAAGTGTTTATAAAGGCGAAAAAGAGGTATTAACTTTTGATTTAACTGAAGTGATCCAAATTGGACAAGCTGCAGGAAATAAAGAAATAGAAATACTTTTTACTGTTTACGGTAGTTCTGTAGAAGGTGGAAGAGTAGTATCTGTAAAAGAAGATGCTACCTATAGACAAGTTTTTGAAAAATTAAATGGAAATATAAATAACTTGAAAAAAGTTATTAATGGTGGGAATTTTAATGGAACTGCTATATATGATTTAGATGAAAAGATAGAATTAAATACAAAGGGAATTCTATTTTTAAGTGAAAAAGATTCTAATACAGGGGAAAGTAGCCCATGTATTAGATGTGGAGAATGTTTAAAGGTATGTCCTGAAAAACTAAATCCAGCAAAATTAGTGGAATTATACAAAATTAAAGATGAAGATGAACTTATAAAATTTGGTTTAGAGAAATGTATAGAATGTGGACTATGTAGCTATGTATGTCCATCAAACATTGAAATAGCTCAAACTATTAAAACTGCTAAATTTTTAAAGAATAAAAAGTCTAAATAGGAGTGAGAGGATTGGAAAAAGTAAAACTTATAGTATCACCTGCGCCCCATATTAGAAAAGGCTCAGGGCTTAATAAGATAATGATAGATTTTATTATAGCTTTAATTCCTGCAGTTATAGCGGGAGTGTATTTTTATAAAATGGACTCAGTAAAAATACTATTAGCTACAGTAATTTCAAGTATTGTTGCTGAAGGGATTTGGAATAAGTTTGTAAAGAAAACAAGATTTATGACAGACCTTAGTCCTATTGTTCAAGGAATAATATTAGGATTAATATTACCTACACATGTACCTATATGGATCCCTATAATGGGTTCATTATTTAGCATTATAGTTGTAAAACAATTTTTCGGTGGTTTTGGACAAAATTTTATGAACCCTGCAGCTACTACAAAGGCGTTTTTAATAGCTTCTTGGGCTGGAGCAATGGCAAAACCAGCATCAGATGCTACTAGTGCAGCATCAGGTGCAGAAGCTGTATCATCAGCATCAGGAGCAGTAGATGCTACAGTTTCATTATTTGAAAGAATAATGGGACAAGCAGCTGGGAACATTGGAGAAGTTTCAATATTTGCACTATGTTTAGGTGGACTATTCTTAATCTTAAGAGGAAGAATTAATTTTAGAGGTCCTTTAGCATTTATAGTATCAGCTATGTTAGTAAATACATATTTAGATAAGGAATTATTACTTTCAGGAGCCTACTTCTTAGCTGCTATATATATGACAACAGATTATGGTACTACTCCTATGACTAAACTTGGACAATATATATTTGGTGTTATAGCAGGTGCTATGGCGGCTGTTATTGTGATTATTGGTTATAATCCAGAGGGACCATATTATGGAATAATATTAGCAAACTTATTTGCACCTATGATTGATTATTTCTGTACAAAGAAAATAAAAGTTGAAAAGGAGGCTCTATCATAATGAAAGAAAATTTTAAATTAGGGGGAATCCTTTTAATTATTTGTGTTATAGCTGCCTCAATTCTAGGTGTTGTGAATAACTTAACAAAAGAAGCAATACTAGAAAATTCTAAAATAAGTCAAGCTGATTTAAATTATTTATTACCAGAAGCAGAGGGCATTAAAGATGCAGTTATTGAATTAAGTGAAGAAAGCAATATAAAGGAAGTTTATGAAGCTGTAAAGGGAAATGAGATTATAGGACATGTTATTAAGTTTACAACTAAGGGCTTCCATGGAAATATAGATTTTGCTATAGCAATATCAGAAGATAAAATTACTGGAATAAAAGTAATGGCACATAACGAAACACCTGGGCTTGGGGCTAAAATTACAGAAGTAGAATTTACTGAAAGTTTTAGAAATAAGCCTATAAGGGAATACTTAGAAGTTGTTAAAGTTGAACCTGCTGCTGATAATGAAGTTCAAGCAATAACAGGGGCAACTGTTTCAAGTAATGCAACTATTAATGGTATTAATGAGACTATAGCATTTTATTTAAGTGAAATTAAGGGTGAAGAAATAGCACCTCCTGATGTAGAAACAAGTGCAAGTACTAGTGTAGATGAAGGATCAGATGCAGAGACAGGAGCAAGCACAGATTTAGAAGGACAAGCAGATGGGGAAACAGGTGCTAGTTCAGATGCAGAAACAAGTGCTAGCACTGAAGAAACTTCAAATTAAGATAAATTAGGAGGTAAATATGAATAAATTAGTTGAAAGATTAAAAAGCGGACTGATTACAGAAAATCCAATTTTTGTTCAAGTTCTAGCTATGTGTCCTACTTTAGCAGTTACAACAAGTGTTGAAAATGCCTTGGGTATGGGAATAGCAGCTACTGTTGTATTAATATTTTCTAATGCAATGATATCTGCTCTTAGAAAATTTATACCAGATAAAGTTAGAATACCTGCCTACATAGTTGTAATAGCTTCCTTTGTTACAATGATAGAAATGTTAATTCAAGGTTATTTACCGAGCCTGTATGCTTCTCTTGGTATTTTTATACCTCTAATCGTTGTTAACTGTGTTATCCTAGGAAGAGCTGAAGCCTATGCTTCAAAAAATCCAGTAATACCATCTATTTTTGATGGTATTGGAATGGGCCTTGGGTTTACTTTAGGAATATTTTTAATAGCTTCCTTTAGGGAATTGTTAGGTGCTGGGAAATTCTTAGGTATGCAAGTATTACCAGAAGCATTTAAACCTGCTTCCGTAATGATTTTAGCTCCTGGAGCTTTCTTTACACTTGGGTGTTTAGTAATAGTTTTAAATTATTTTAAAATTAAAAAATCTACAGAAACAGGTGAGGAATTTGTGCCTTTAGAGCATGATTGTGGAAGTTGTTCAGGTTGCGGAACTGGCTCTTGTGGTACAGATGATAAACTTCAATTAAAAAAAGAGAACAAATAGGGGAGTGAAATAAATGGAATTATTAATGATTTTTATAAGTGCAATGTTTGTAAATAACTTTGTTCTAGCTAAATTCCTAGGTATTTGTTCATTCCTTGGGGTTTCAAAGAAAAAGGACTCTGCTTTAGGAATGGGACTAGCGGTTACTTTTGTTATTACTATTGCATCAGTTATGTCATGGTTGGTTTATGAATTGTTAGAAATATTTGAACTTGAATATTTAAGTACAATTGCATTTGTACTTGTAATTGCAGCTTTAGTTCAATTTGTTGAAATGGCAATAAAAAAATATTCCCCTGCTCTTTATAAAGGGTTAGGTATATTTTTACCATTGATTACAACTAACTGTGCAGTTTTAGGTGTGGCAACATTAAATGTACAAGAAGAATATAATTTTATACAAGCAGTAGTTAATGGATTAGGAGCAGCTTCAGGGTATTTTCTAGCAATAGTTCTATTATCATTTATTAGAGAAAGAACAGATAATAATGAAAATATACCAGTTATTTTAAGAGGATTACCAACTACTTTATTTACAGCGGCGTTAATGTCAATAGCCTTTTTGGGATTCCAAGGATTAATTAGCTAGGAGGAGATTTAGATGAATGTTTTATATGCGGCCTTAATACTAGGTGTACTAGGATTAGTTTTTGGAGTTTTACTTGGATTTGCATCTAAAAAATTTCATATAGAAGTTGATTCTAGAATACCAAAATTGAGAGAATGTCTGCCTGGGGCAAACTGTGGAGGTTGTGGATATGCTGGATGCGATGCTTATGCAGAAGCAATGGTTATGTCTGGAGCTAAATTAAATCTATGTACAGTAGGTGGAGCAAAAACAGCGGAAGATATAGGTAATATTTTTGGAGTTGCAGTTGATGCTACTAAAAAGATGACTGCTTATGTGAAATGTAATGGAAATTGTGATTCAGCAA
Source organism: Clostridiales bacterium (assembly GCA_012520205.1). GTDB lineage: Bacteria > Bacillota > Clostridia > Clostridiales > Clostridiaceae > Clostridium. Next base: position 190 of record JAAYOT010000304.1, on the reverse strand, counting down.
AAAATAGATATGATTTAAAGGGTGTTCATGACTGTATTACAGCAAGCCTTATGGAAGATGGCGGGAATAAATCTTGCTCTTATGGATGTTTAGGCTTAGAAAGCTGTGTTAAGGTGTGTGAATTTGATGCTATTAAAGTAATAAATGGAGTTGCTAAGGTAGATAAGGAAAAGTGTACAAACTGTGGAGC
>JAAYOT010000040.1 GCA_012520205.1 Clostridiales bacterium | reverse complement strand
GGTGCAATTGCTCCAGGATATATTGCTGACTTTATTATATTGGAAGATTTAGAAAACTTTAAAATTGACTCAGTTTATAAAAATGGTAATTTAGTTGTATATAAAAACAGATTGCTTTACGAATCCTATAATGATGATTTTGTTTATCCTAGTATAACAAATGTAAATATTAGAAATTTAACTAAGAAGGATTTAGAAATAAACCTTAAAAACAAAAAAACTTTAAATGTTATTGAAATAAACCCAAATAAACTTGAAAGTAATCATCTTAAAATAGATATTAATACCCTTAAAAATACTAACTATTTCGAAAGTGATACTAATTTAGATTTATTAAAAATTGCTGTGATTGAGCGACATAATAATACTGGAAATATGGGTCTTGGGATAATAAAAGGTCTTAATTTAAAAGATGGTGCTATAGCCACAACTGTTGCTCATGATTCCCATAATTTAATTATTTGTGGAACTAATGATGAAGATATGCTTATTGCTGCAGAAGAAATTAAAAAGCTAAATGGGGGAACTTTAATAGTAAAAGATGGTGAAGTATTAGCTTCTATTCAACTTGAAATTGGTGGCTTAATAACTGGAAGGAAATCTGCGGATGTTGTAAAGGACTTAAAAAATCTTCATTGCTCCATTAAGGATATTGCGCCAGACATTAACTTTAATCCATTTTTAACCTTATCCTTTTTATCATTACCAGTTATACCAGTTTTGAAGATAACAGATAAGGGTTTATTTGATGTATCTAAATTTGATTTTATTGATATTGCAGAATAATAAAAATATATAAAAAATGAGCAGCTAATTGCTGCTCATTTTAAAAATCACTAACGATTACTATTTAAATAAATAATATATAAAAAGGTAGCTTCCTTAAAGTCTCTAATATCAAAGCCTGTCTCTTTTTTTATTTTTTCAATTCTATACATTAGCGTATTTCTATGAATAAAAAGATTTTTTGCTGCTTTGGTTAAGGATAAATTACATTTTAGCATCTCTTTTAAGGTTTGAAATAATTCATGGTTAAACCCTTTAAAGGTATCTTTATATTCTTCCTTTAATTCATCTAAATATTCCTCTTTTAAGTTATATATTGATTTTTCTAAATACATCTTATCTAAATAGTATATTTCTGGTTTAATTTTAAGCTTATTACCTATTTTTAAAGCTAAGATAGCATCCTTATAACCCTTTTTAAAACCTTTATAGCTTCCATCTAAATAGCTAATTGAAATTTTCGCCTTTACAGCTATATTTTGAAGTATTGTTTCTTTTAAAGAATTAGCATATTCATCTTCATAGTCTATATTACCTATAATAATTATTCTGTCATATATTTTACCAATATATATTTCTTCATCTAAGTAAGTTTCTCTTACTATCTCTAAAACCTCATCTATTTTTTCACTTTCAATAAGTATCATTTTACCTGCCCTATTAATTGCAGATTCCTCTAATGAACTCCATTGTATTTTTTCATCTAAAATTCTTTCTATAATATTATTCTCAATATCTGATTTATTTAGTATATATTCTATTAAGGGCAAAGCTTTTATATCATCTTTTTCTAAATAAATCTTATATAATTTATCTTTAATTTTTATTTTTCTACATATATTGGATTCTGATAAAGGAAGATTATCAAAAATTTCTACATTATTAATTTCTGTTAATCTAAGTTTCAATTTTACATTTTCTGTTAATTCCTTTAATGTTGTATATATGCCTCTCATATTCTTCTCCCCTTTGTAAAACTCTTCTAAGTAAATTATACAATAAATTTCTATTTTTTTCATTTTATCTTTCTTCATAAAAAAAGAGCTTACTACAGTGTAATAAACTCTTTTAATGTAAATTTCTTTTATTCTATTGTTTTCATGTATTCATCCATTGCTTCAGCAACAACTTTTGCCTTAGCAACTGCCTTTACTACTGTTGCAGCTCCTATTACAACATCTCCTGCCGAGAATACTCCTTCTCTAGTTGTTTTTCCCTCTTCATCTGCTAATATATGACCTCTATCATCAGTTTGTAGGCCTGTAGTATTAGCAACTATATTGTTCTTTGGAGCCTGGCTAATAGCAATAATAATTGTATCACATTCTAAGAATCCTTCCTTAGGCTCTTCACCCTTTTCACTTCTAGTTTCTTTATATTTAATGCCCTTTAATGTAAGTTCCATTGGAGCCTTATATGTTTCAATTTCTACTCCATCTTCTAATGCCCCTTCAAATTCTGCCTTTGTTGCTGTTATTTCATCCATTCCTTTTAAATGAAGAATTCTAACATCCTTAGCTCCATTTCTTTTAGCTGTTCTTGCTGCATCCATTCCAACATCTCCAGCCCCAATAACTATAACTCTTTCTCCAATTCTATATGTTTCTGGAGTTTTTAAGTAATCAATAGCATAGTGAACATTTCCTAAGGATTCACCCTTAATATTTAAAACTCTTGGATTCCATACTCCAGTACCTATAAATACAGCCT
>JAAYOT010000303.1 GCA_012520205.1 Clostridiales bacterium | reverse complement strand
TATGGAAATTCATCAATTTTTCCTTATTCAATTTTACACATCCCTTTTAATATTGTTTTATTTTCCTATGGAATTTATATAACACAAAAGGATAAAGGAAATATAAAATTTGATATAAAATCCGCTTTAAATCCTTGTGTAATAGCATCACTAATATCACTAATAATTTTTTTGTTAGAAATAAGAATTCCAGATATATTTAATAAAATATTTAGCTTAGTAGGGGAAGTTACAATACCATTATCAATGTTATTAATAGGCTCCTTTTTAGCTTTAATAAATATAAAAGATATATTCATGGATTATAAAATTTATATTATATCTATTATTAAATTATTAATTTTACCTTTTTTAATATATTTTATATCTAAATTTTTTATAGATAATACTTTGATAATAGGCTATTTAACCTTGTCTGCTGCATTGCCGGCTGGGCCTTCTATTATGATAATGGTAAATCAATATAGTAAAAATGAAGGTACAGCTGCTATTGGAGTTTTTATAACAACAATATTATCAGTAGTAACAATTCCATTAATCATTTATGTTTTGCTTATATAAGAGCTGTCCTTGGCAGCTCTTTAAATTTTACAAATCTACATAAAAAGACAAAAAAATGAGAAGGGGTATTGTCGAAATAATAACAATGGGTTACAATGATATTGTACAAAATAAATCAATATTTTAATAGGACAGGGATTCTTGCTTATAAAAGTGGCTTGAATATAAGATTTGTTACTTGTAAATTAAAAAAACATAAAAGGATGCAAAAGAAGGGTACAAAAAACATTGTTATATGGATAACAATATTTTTAGTGATAAGATATAAAATATAAGGATTATAATGAAAGCTTTTGAAGTTTTTTTAAGATGATTTAATAAAACTGCTAGTAATATTCGAAAAATAGCTATTTTCATATATTTTCTCGTAAAATATATTGATTTCATAAATTATTCCCCAAAATAAGGAGCATATAAGGCTCCTTATTTTTTTGTACAAACTATTTTCAAAATTAGAAAATAATTTTTAAAATAATACTTTAAAATTAAATTATAGGTTAGATTAAATTTTAGTAATAATGCAAAGAATAATTCAAGTAATATAAGGAGGTAGCATTATGGGAAAAAGATTTCCAGAAGGATTTTTATGGGGAGGAGCAATAGCTGCTAACCAATGTGAAGGGGCATATAAGGAGGATGGAAAGGGTCTTTCTATTCAAGATTTAGCACCTAAAGGTATATATGGTTCAATAACTGATGAACCAACTGAGGATAATATGAAGCTTATTGGAATTGATTTTTATCATAGATATAAAGAAGATATAAAACTTTTTGCAGAAATGGGATTTAAGGTATTTAGGTTTTCAATAGCTTGGTCAAGAATATTTCCAAATGGAGATGATAAAGAACCAAATGAAAAGGGCTTACAATTTTATGATAATCTTTTAGATGAATTAGAAAAGTATGGCATAGAGCCTTTAATTACATTATCACATTACGAAACTCCTTTAGCTTTAGCAAAAAACTACAATGGATGGACTAATAGAAAACTAATTGGATTCTTTGAAAACTACGTTAGAACTGTATTTACTAGATACAAGGATAGGGTAAAATACTGGTTAACATTTAATGAGATAAATTCAGCCTTAAGAGCACCATATTCTAGTGCGGCAATATGGACTCCTAAGGAAGAATTAAGTCTTCAAGACCTTTATCAAGCAATGCACCATGAGCTAGTTGCAAGTGCCCTTGCTGTGAAAATAGGTCATGAAATTAACCCTGATTTTAAAATAGGATGTATGATACTTGGAACGCCAATTTATCCTTTAACACCGAGTCCAAAGGATGTTTTAAAAGCATTAGAAAATGATAGAGAAAGTATATTCTTTGCAGATGTTCATGCAAGAGGAAAATATCCAAGATATATGAATAGATTCTTCAAGGAAAACAATATTAAATTAGATATTACTCCTGAAGATGAAGAAATACTAAAAAATACTGTAGACTTTATATCCTTTAGTTATTATATGAGTAGCTGTGCAACAGCAGATGAAACAAAAGAAGAAGGAGAAGGTAACATAATAGCTGGAGTGCCAAATCCATATTTAGAAGCTTCAGAATGGGGATGGCAAATTGATCCGGAAGGCTTAAGATATATCTTAAATACCTTATATGATAGATATGAAAAACCATTATTTATTGTTGAAAATGGCCTTGGAGCAGTGGATGAATTAGTAACTGATGAAAATGGAAATAAAACAGTAAATGATGATTATAGAATTAAGTACTTAAACGATCACTTAGTTCAAGTAAGGGAAGCTATAGAAGATGGTGTAGAAGTACTAGGATATACAACTTGGGGATGTATTGATTTAGTTAGCTTTACAACAGCAGAGCTCAAGAAGAGATATGGCTTCATATATGTTGATAGACATGATGATGGAAGGGGTACTTTAGAAAGATATAAAAAGAAGAGCTTTTATTGGTATAAGAAAGTTATTGAAACAAATGGAGAAAACTTAAAATAATTTATAATTAACCTCCTGAGCTATGCTTGGGAGGTTTTATATTATTTCCTAAATTCTTAATGGTTAATCGTTAATTGTTTTGCTCTTTAATTCATATAATTAGGATAGAAGAAATAAGAGAAGGGGGACTTTAGCTAAGGCTAAGAATTCTATGAGTGAAAAAATTAAAATAGGAATATTAGGTTATGGAAATTTAGGAAGAGGTGTTGAGCTAGCTGTTAAGAAAAATGATGATTTAGAACTTGTAGCTATTTTTACAAGAAGAAATCCTAGCAAGGTAATGTCAAAATCAAAGACTCTACATATATCAGAAATAATGCAGTATAAGGACTCTATAGATGTTATGATTTTATGTGGAGGATCAGCAGAAGATTTGCCAGTTTACTCGCCACAAATAGTTAAAAATTTTAATATAGTTGATAGTTATGATAATCATAGAAAGATTTTAGAGCATTTTAAAAGGGTAGATGAAGCTGCCAAAAGATCAGGAAAAATAGGATTAGTATCCGTAGGCTGGGATCCAGGATTATTTTCAATAAATAGACTGTTTGGAGAGGCTTTTTTACCAAAGGGAAGGACTTATACCTTTTGGGGTGAAGGGGTAAGCCAGGGGCATTCAGAAGCAATAAGGAAAATTAAAGGTGTTAAGAAGGGCATTCAATATACAATTCCATTAAAAAATGCTATGAATAAGGTGAGAAAAGGAGAAAATCCTAATTTACTGGAAAGGGAAAAGCACAAGAGGCTTTGCTATGTTGTAGCAGAGGAGGGAGAAGATTTGGAAAGAATAGAAAGAGAGATAAAAAATATGCCTAATTATTTTGCAGATTATCACACTATAGTTAATTTTATTTCAGAAGAGGAATATGAAAAAAATCATAAAGGCATGCCCCATGGAGGTTTTGTAATTAGAACTGGAGTTACAGGAGAAAGTAGTAAGCAAACTATGGAATTTAACTTAAAGTTAGAAAGCAACCCTGAATTTACTGCTAATATTGTAGCTTCATATGCAAGAGCGGTATATAGAATGTATAAAGAAGGAAAAGAAGGAGCTTTTACGGTAGTGGACATACCATTAAGTTATTTATTAAATAAGGCTAAGGAAGAATTAATAAATAAATTATTATAAAAATTATTGAAATAACATATTATGCAAAAAAATGGCGAAAGGTTTACAAAAATGTTGACACTTATCATATATCGTGGTAATCTGAAAGCAAGTGTATTTAAAAAAATAATAAAAAATTTGAACGTGGAGATATAATTATGATAAAAATTCTTTCTGATTCTTCTACCTTATATTCAATCAAAGAAGGACAAGCTAACAATGTTGATATAGCACCATTACAGGTAACAATAAATAATGAAACTTATACTGAGTTTGAGGATGTTGACTCTAAAAAATTAATTGATTTAATAAATGAAGGTCATATTCCTAAATCTTCACAACCTTCTATAGGAAAGGTTTTAGAGCTTTACAAAAAATATCCGGATTCAGAAATAATTAATATTTCAATGGCAGATGGACTTTCTGGAACATTTCAATCTGCATGTACAGCTAAAACTTTAGAGGAAAATTCAGAAAGAATAGAAGTAATAAATTCTAAAACTCTTTGCGGACCTCATAGATATTTAGTTGATTTAGCAGTAAAACTTGCTGAAAAGGGATATACAAAGGATAAAATAGTAAAGGATATAAAAGATCTTATAGAAACTTCAAAATCCTTTTTAATTCCTAACGATTTTGATTTCTTAGTAAGGGGAGGAAGACTATCCCCTATAGTAGGTAAGATAGGAAGTGCTATTAAATTAGTGCCTGTATTAACTCTTTCTAAAGATGGAAAAACTTTAGAAAAGTTTGCTACAACAAGGTCATTTAAAAAAGCAATGACTAAAATTTGTGATTATTTGCATGAATTAAAGGTTGTTGACAATTATAAAATATATATTACTCATGGATTTTGTGAAAATTTAGCTAAGGAAGCTAAAGAAATTATAATAAATAAAATGAAGAATGTAGATATAATTACAAGAATTTTAAGTCCGGTATTTATTACTCAAGGGGGACCAGGCTGTGTTGCAATCCAAGTAATTAAAAAGCATGGTCTTGATTAAATGAACTTAGTTTTATGCTAGGTTCTTTTTTTCTATAATTTACTATAAGGGTCATATAAAATAAATGATATAATTAAAACAAATTATATAGATTTTTCATATAATAGATATAAATATACAAAAGAAAAATTAGCATAGAAAGGGGAGATGTAAATGAATAAGCCAATTATAGGGGTATTTTCACTTACTAGCTATGAAAGTCCGGCAAACGATAAGATATTTTATTATGCAGAGGCAATTAGAGATTCTGGAGGAATACCCTTTATTGTCCCTATAATAAAAAATGCAGAAGATATTGAAAAGTTAGCTAGCAAATTTGATGGTTTTCTATTTACAGGTGGTCAAGATATAAATCCTAACTTATATAATGAAGAGAAAAAAGAATATTGTGATGAGATATATGAAGATAGAGACTATATGGAAAAAATAGTTTTAAAAAGAGTAATAAAAGAGGATAAGCCTCTTCTTGCTGTTTGTAGAGGATTCCAATTGTTAAATGTCGTATTAGGAGGCTCCTTATATCAAGATATAAAGTTTGATAAAAATAATGGAAAAGACAACTATCACGTAGATAAGAAAAATACTTTTCAGGAAAGCCATAAGGTTAAGATCACTAATGCTTCTCTATTGTCAGACATAGTTAATAAAGATATTTTGGGAGTTAATAGCATACATCATCAAGGAATAAAAACCTTAGCTCCTTCCTTAAAAGAAGCAGCCATTTCGGAAGATGGACTAATTGAAAGTATATATATGGAAGATAAAAAGTTTGTATTAGGTGTTCAATGGCATCCAGAGTTATTATATACAAAATTTGATGAACATTATAATATTTTTAAAAAGTTTATAGCAAGTTGTAATTAATGTATATATTAAGGGGCTGCCAGAGGCAGCCTGCTTTATAGGATATGGAATAAATAACTATTAAATTCATTTAAATGGAAGTTAAATACTAAAAGTGGAAAAAACAAGATATTGTGATAAATCTTAGTATAATTCGATAAAAGCAGATAAAGAGAGATAAAATTGGACAACCCTTATTTTTGTTTTTTACTCTTTAGCTAAAAGATTGTAATATAGATGATATGTTACTAGTAGAAATAATGAAGTTTGCAAACTTAAGAATAGCTAAGGAGTGTACTTTGTGAAATCAAACGATGTTAGCTTATGTAGTGAAGTATATAAGTCGGATGTTGAAAGAATATACTATTGGTTAAATGATGAAGAAATAATAAGTTTTTTAAATGAAGATAAAAATGTTAAAAGAAATTTATTACACATAATTAATAGTGTAAATATGCCAATTTTAACTCATCTTTTTAATAATAACTGTAGATTCTTTATAATTAAAGATACATATCAATCTGTAGGGTTTTTAAGGCTAATACCTAAAACAGAAAAAGCAGAGGTAGTAATTGTTGTAGGAGAAAAAGAACTTTGGGGATATGGAATAGGTCATAATGCAATGATTGAAGCCCTAAAGGTAGCTTTTTTTGAAATGAGATATAGCACAGTTGTAGCAAAGATAAAAAAGTCAAATCTAAGATCTCATAATTTGTTCAAAAAAATTGGATTTAAAAAAATTAAAGAATTAGAAACAGAAATAGAATATCATATTAATTTTGAAAGTTTTTTAAAGAAAATAAAAGCAGCTTAAATTAATGTACAATGTGGAATGAAGGAAAAACTACTGGGAGTAGTTTTTCCTTCATTGTGTATTTTGCATTGTGAATTGTGAATTAATTGGATGAAATCCAATTTGTAACTCCTGGTGTT
>JAAYOT010000302.1 GCA_012520205.1 Clostridiales bacterium | reverse complement strand
TAATAGAACTATTTGTTGCATTTAAGGCTAAATCATTATTAACTATAACATTTTTATTAAATGCAGCACTATTTCTATCTGATAAAGTTGAATTTACTTCTTTTCCTACATAAACATTTTTAGCATAGACATCACCATTTGCTGTAGTTCTTGCATTATTGCTTAAATGAAAACTATTTGCTGTATATATATTACCATTCATTGTAAAGCTTGAATTTTCAAGTTTTATTCCACCCTTATATTTATCAAAAGTATAGGCTGGATTATCTCCTAAATCAGCATTCCCCTTTACCCATGCATCTCCATTTATAGTTAAATTACCAGTTTTAACTTCCATATTTCCATCTGCTGTTAAAGCCTTTCCATCAAAAACAGGATAAATATTTATGGCTGTTATTTCTGAATTATATTCTGGAGCTGATACTGTAAAGGTTGTTGAAACAGTTTTTCTATTTCTAAGTTCTCCCTCAGCAGTTTCAAAAGTTGAATTAACTGTTATTTTTATTCCGCTATTACTAGGATTATATCCGTTCTCTGGTATTTCAATTATAAAATTGTCCTGAGCAGGATCTACAGCCTCTTCAAACTCCAATCTTCCACTATCAAGAATGGATTTTATATATTTCTTTTCTAAAATTAAGTATTCTAATATATCAACATTTCTAGGAGTGCCATTATCATTAATTGTCTGCTTATTTATAACAGTTAGAAATTTATAAAATTTATCTTTAAAAAATTCATTTACTGCAGCTTCACTTCTATCCTTATCTTCTAATGATGCAAATTCTTCTTTAACTTCTTTATCTGCATATTTTATTGCTTCTTGAGAAGTTTTAATTATTATATTTTCAACTATATCTAAACCTGAATCTGCTTCATATAAGTTTTGAAGTTTTTTACTTTGTGCGATTCTCATCTTATAATCATTTGCTGTAACTGCTAAAATGGTGGTTCCAGTTGTAAAAATAATTGCCATAACTACAATTACTATTACAAAGGTGGATCCCCTTTTCTTTTTTCTAATTTTCAACTTTACTCCACCTCCTATAAACTTATTTCCTTATAAATAAATTTTTACTTGAAGCTCCTCTAAATAGTTCTTTACCATTATTATCACTGACTATAACAGTATAGTTATACAAATCACCAATTTGATTTTTTTCTATTTCATCTTCTTCATAAAGTATTACATTTCCACTATTAGAAATTATATTTAATTTCCCCGAAGCAGCAGCATTCTTAATTAGATACACATCAATAATATTACTAGTGTTATTTTTTATTTCTATATTATTGCTATTACTATAAGTTTCATCAACATATAAAAGTAATTTGTTATTTATTTCTGCAGACTTTGATTCATCTATACTAGAAGCTTCATTATTTTTTTTATATATTTTTAAATTGAGATTATCATTTAATTCTACTATTATTTCGTCATTATTACTAACATTTAAGCTCTTATTAATTGGATCAGAAGCTAGATTAACCTTATTATTAAAATCCTTTAAAAAGTTAAGTCTAAAATCAGCATTACTATATTCATTTAAATTGTCCTTATCACTATATTGAAATTTATCATTTCTTTCCATGGTAACTGAAACTTGATAAATTTCTTCTCCAGTACTTAAGGGTTCTGAAATACTTCCATATATAGTTCTACTAAAGTTTCCTGAAAAGCTATTTCCTACTGAAGCTTTTATTATTCTATCTCCATCTAAAAGCTCAAAATATTCAGTTCCTCCATCTATATTTAAAAGTATTTCATCATATGCCTTTAGTTCCTCTAATACTTTCTGTCCTACATAACTTGCCCTTTGTTTATATTCGGAATTTTTATTATTTCTTAAGCTTGATATTACTAGGCCTGATAAAGGTACTATTAATATTGATAAAAGGGCAACACTAATTATTACCTCAATTAATGTCATCCCTCTTTTTGCCTTCTGTTTATTAATTTTCATAGTAACCACCTACTTTTTAGTTACATTTACAGTATAACCTTCACTTGTTACTGCAACTCTAGGATTTGAAGCATCATCATTTTTTACAATTACTTCAACATTTTTAGATGTATTATTTATAACTTTTAAGTTTATTCCTGAATTATCATAGGTTCCAACCCTATTTTCACTTAATATTTCAAGAACTATATCTTCTGATTTTGAAACAAACTCCATTCCTTCCAATGAATTGTCTCTAGGATAGTATGATGTAGTAGTTTTATATTTAAAATAGGTACTTCCATCTATTTCTTCAAAAGATATTTCTACTGACTCTATATCATCATTATCTGAATAAATATAGCTTTCTCTTGAATCATCTTTTGCTTTTCCTATTGTTACTGTAGGTAATTCTGATGTTGGTGATTTAAGCATCATAACAAAATCATTAAGATCCTGCTCACTGCTTTGTTCTTCTATTGTTTGAGCATAGGCCCCACTTGCTTCACCACTGCTAAATAAAATTTCTTTCCCATATATATTATTTAGTGACCATGTTAAATAATCCTTATCTTCATCAGATAATTTAGGAACTGCATGGAATTCTAAATTCATAACCCCACTTAATTCTTCCTCAGATTGTGACGCTATTGTTATAGTAGGAATTACTACTTTTCTTTCATAATTTTGTACTGAAGCAATAAAAGTTTTTAAAGATTCATAAGTTCCTGAGAAGTTTATTGCAACCTTTAACTGCTCTGAGGTTGTACTATTTCCTTCAGTATTCACTTCTTCTTCACTTCCACTGTCTGAAGTATTTTCCCCTGAAGCACTATCCTCTGTATTGCCTTCCTCTGCATTAGTTACATTATTATTATATTCATCTACAAAGGACTTTAATGAGCTTTCTATCTTTTCTATTTCTGGTGATACCATCTTTTCTACAGGTGCCACCTCTACTGGAGTAAAAGCAATATTACCGCTAAGACCACTATCAATTAACAAAGTGTCTAATTCTAGTATTATTTTTTCTTGCATAATAAGCGGATATAGCTTTTCAGATTTACCAAATACATTTGCCTTTAGTATCTTTAACTCTTCTTCCAAAGAATCTAAATTAGCTATGGCATTCATTACTTCATTGTATCTTGCTTCTATTTGATTTTTTTCT
>JAAYOT010000039.1 GCA_012520205.1 Clostridiales bacterium | reverse complement strand
TTCAGATTTTGACTTCTTCTTGGGACTTTTTTTAGCAGAAGTATTTGTTTTATCTCTAATATTCTTTTTTAAAGAAGTGTATATTTTTTTATCACTAGGGATATCTTTTTTAATAATAGAATAGGAAAGAGTAAATTCGCTCTCTGCAAAAAATTCTAATTCAAATCGAGGGTTTACCTTATCGTAATATTCCTCAGTAATAATTTTAGTAATTTGAGCATCATTTACTATTAAACCGCTTTTTTCAACCCCATCAAAAATACTTTTAGTTATATTAGCAGTATCAGGATGCCTTTTTTCACTTTTATAGTAAACTTTTAAAACAGCTATTAAGGCTTCCTCTAAAACAACATTTGGGTTTTGCACCCTTGCATGATAAGCTATTTCTTCCTCATAAAGAGCATATTTGTCATAGGACTTACCCGTATTATATGGAAGAATAGCTCTGCCATCCTTATTATGTAATTTAAAATTAGATTTAGAAATTGGTGAACCAGGTACAATAACTTTTGCGTAATTATTCATTAAAAACTCCTTTAGAAACCTTAGTAAATCCTTAATAATCCATTAATTCTAATAAAATATAATGAATATTTTTTTCATTCATTATATAATAAAAAATGGACTTATAATAAAATTATATTTTTATATAGTATAATAATTATTTTAACAAAAAAAGAAGAAATAAAAAATAGTAATATGAAAGAGGAGAATTATGGAAGATAAATTAATATTATCAATAGAATCTAGCTGTGATGAGACTGCTGCAGCTGTAGTTAAAAACGGAAGAGAAGTATTATCTAATATAATTGCAACTCAAATAGAGACACATAAAGCATACGGAGGAGTTGTACCAGAAGTAGCTTCAAGAATGCATATTGAAGTGATTAATAAGGTAGTTAGGGAAGCTTTAGAAAAGGCTGAAGTTGATTTAAAGGATATAGATGCAATAGGCGTTACATATGGCCCAGGATTAGTTGGAGCTCTTTTAGTAGGTCTTCAATATGGAAAAGGACTTGCATATTCAGCAAAGAAGCCTTTAGTTGGTGTAAATCATATTGAAGGACACATATCAGCAAATTATATAGAACATAAAGATTTAAAACCGCCTTTTGTATCCCTTGTAGTATCAGGAGGGCATACTTTTATAGTTCATGTTAAGGATTATGGTGAGTATGAAGTTATAGGTCAAACTAGGGATGATGCAGCAGGAGAAGCTTATGACAAGGTGGCTAGGGCTATTGGCCTTGGATATCCGGGAGGGCCTAAAATAGATAAATTAGCTAAGGAAGGAAATGAAGATGCAATTAAGTTCCCAAGGGCCAATTTTCATGATAATTCTTTAGATTTTTCTTTTAGTGGACTTAAGTCTTCGGTTTTAAATTATTTAAATCAATGCAGGATGAAGGATATAGAAGTAAATAAGGCAGATGTGGCAGCTTCCTTCCAAAAAGCTGTTATAGATGTTTTAAAACAAAATGTATTAAAAACTTGTAGAGAAAAAGCAGTTGATAAAATAGCAATAGCAGGAGGGGTTGCATCTAATTCATCTTTAAGAAAAACATTAATAGAAGCAGCTGAAAAAGAAGGAATAAAGGTACTTTTTCCATCACCAGTATTATGTACAGATAATGCTGCAATGATAGGAAGTGCTGCTTATTTTAATTTAATGAAGGGGAATGTGAGTCCTTTTAACCTTAATGCAAAACCTAACTTAAAGCTTTAGGTAAATAGGGGGGATAGATTAAATGAAACTTTTACCACATTCAAATGGAGTCCGCAAGGTCAACATGAAAAGCAAAAAAAGTCCTAAAGAAATTATTAAACAGGTATCAACTATATTTTTTATATTAATCCTAATAGGTTTTGTTTATCAAAGAATAGCTAATTTTATTTCAAAGGAAACACTTAAGGAAAGAGTAGATTACATAAGAGTTGATGATAAAAGGTTAGACTACCTGCTAGAGGGAGATGGAGGAAAGTATACAATAATTTTCGATGGAAATATAGGAGGAAACCTAAATCAGTGGGATTTAGTCGTAGAAGACTTAACTACAAATTACGATGATATTTCAACCTTTGTATATAATAGAAGAGGTTATGGATTTAGTGATGGTGGATCAAATAGAACAGTAAAGGAACAAGCGGAAGATTTAAGGATATTACTAAGAAAGTCGGCAGCTCCATCTCCTTATATATTAGTAGGGGAGGAGTATGGAAGTCTTGTTTTAACTGAATTTGCAAAAGCTTATCCAGATTTAGTTGCAGGAATTATATTAGTAAATCCTTTAGTTGAAAATGAAATAAATTCAGAAGAATTTTTAAAGGAAGTAAGACTAGAAAAGTTTAGAAGAGGTATAGAAAAGCTAGGTTCTAATATTGGCTTGACCTCTTTAATTGATAAATTAGATATTGATTGTAAATTAGATGAGTTTGAAAATTCTTTAGAAGAAGATGATTTGACGGAGTTTAAATCTCATAGAACAAAGAGCAATTACACAAGGGCAGTATATAATGAGCTTGGTAATATTGTAAGTGGCAGCAATAGCAGTCAGGAAGTTGGGGTTTTTAAAGAGAAGCCATATTATTTAATAGCAAAAGAAAATCAAGTTGAATTAAAATCTTTGGGAGATGAAGAATTAACAAAGGTCTATGAAATTAGTACAGAAAGTAATTTCCTATCAATTACTGAAAAAGATTCTGTGATAACTGGAATAAGACAAGTTATTAAAAAAGCAAATGAAATAGAAAGAATGAAAAAATAAAATATATATCGTAAATATGTCATATAATTGTCACATTAAGGGGGTATATTAATTATAGAAATAATATGCAACTTATTTGGAGGTTTTCAAAATGGATGATGACAAAATATATGATGTGAATTTTACAATGAAAGATAGTAATGATAATGAATATAATTATTATCAAAATTACAAAAAGAATAAGAAAAGAAGAGGAATATTTGGAGCCATATCCCTTGTTTTAGTGGGAGCAATTATTGGAGGTGCTATTGGAGGCTACGGATCATACTTATTTTTGAGAAGGGGCATTAGCAATCAAAGTACAACCATAACTTTAAATCCACAAAGTTATAGGGAGACAGAGGGAGTTCTTACAGCAAGTGAAGCCTTTAATAAAGTAGCCCCTGCAGTAGTTGTTGTATCTGTAAATGGAGTTATGGATTATAGCGGGATTTTTCCTAAAGGGGTTTCAGGAATTGGTTCAGGATTCATTATAAATGAAGAAGGGTATATATTAACTAATTATCATGTTATTGAAGGTGCACAAGAAGTTGTTGTGACATTATCAGATGGTAGGGATGTAGCTGCAAAAGTTGTAAACTATGATCAAAACCAAGATGTTGCAATGCTTAAAATAAAAGATGATACAATAGAGGTTCCTGGAGTTGTAGAACTTGGAGATTCATCTATATTGCAGCCAGGAGAGGAAGTATTAGCAATAGGAACACCTTTATCAAAAGAATTTAATCAAACAGTAACAGGCGGTATGGTAAGTGCAGTTAATAGAAATGTGGAAACAAGTACTGGAGTTAAGGTTAATTTAATTCAAACTGATGCGGCAATTAATCCTGGTAATAGCGGAGGACCCCTTATTAATACAAAGGGAGAAGTAGTTGGAATAAATACCTTAAAAATAGCTGATAGCGAAGTAGAAGGAATTGGATTTGCAATACCTATTAATGATGTTAAAGATAGAATTGAATCCTTATCAAAGCCTATTTTAAAGCTTGGTATTACAATAAGGGAAATTAACGAAGACTTAGCTAAGCAATTCGACATGGAAGAAGGTTTATATGTAGTTTCAGTATCAGAATTTTCACCAGCCGAAAAGGCAGGAATACAAGCCGGAGATTTAATTACAAAATTTGATGGTGAAAGAGTGAAAAATTTTGATGAATTAAGAAATATTAGGGATTCAAAATCGGCAGGAGATGTAGTATCTATAGAATTAATAAGAAATAACAAAACTAGAACAGTAAATCTTCAATTAGAAGAATAATTTTTCCAGTGCACAGCGTAGCCTGCGGTAATTAACTATTCATAATGTATAATGCAAAATTTAGGTTGATTTTCAGACGGACTGAAAATCTAAAAATAAATTAGAGCCTACTTAGCAGTTTGCTAAGTAGGCTCTTCGCTTTTCATTATTAATGAAAAGCTACCTCAACTGAAATCTGAAACCTGAAAACTGAAAACTCAACTCACTCCTCCACACTCCAAACTCCACACTCAGTCCTCCACACT
>JAAYOT010000301.1 GCA_012520205.1 Clostridiales bacterium | reverse complement strand
TGGAGTGTGGAGCTTAGGGTAGTTTGGAGTGAAGATTAGTTTTCAGGTTTTAGTTAGTTTAGGAAGGTTGAAAATTTAGAGTAGAGACTATATTAAATTGAGGTTTTAATAAATTTGATATAGTCCTATTTTTATTATATTTTCTTGTTAGCAACTTAAAAGCTGATTTTGGTCAAAGTATATGAAATATTAAGAAGGGGTAAGTAAAATATAAAAATCAAAGATTTATTATATTTTAAATTATGATGAAGATTTTTGATATTAGAAATAAAATGAAACTAAATATAAAGGATATAACTAGAATTTCTTTATTTGTAGCCTTATCATCTTTATCACGTATAGGAATGAGCAGTCTTCCCAATATACAATTAACTACAATAATAATAATTTTAATTACTGTAAATTTTGGGTTAAGATACGGATTATTAGTTGCAATATTAACCCCAGTAACATCAAACTTGATTTTAGGAACTGGAGTATGGACAATTTGGCAAATGATTTCTTGGTCTCTAGTTGCTATTTTTTCATTTATATTTAAAAAGTTTAAAAATAATATTTATATAATGTCTTTAGTATCATTAATAAGCGGGTATATTTTTGGCTTTTCAATCAGCATTCAAAGTGCATGGACATATGGATTAAATATGGAGAAATTTATAGTGTATTATCTATCTGGATTAAGCTTTGATACATTACATTCAGTAAGCAATATGGTATTTTGTATCCTTACTTTAAAAAAAATAAATAATATTTCAAGTAAATATATAAAAGGAGAGATTAATAATCATGAAGATTAAGGCTAAAAAAATAATAATAAGCACCTTTATATTAGGTTTACTAATTTTTAATTTTGTAGCTTGTACTAATCAAAGTGAAGAAGAACAGAACCAAACTCACCAGATCACAATAATAGTGAATGAAGAATCAAAAGTAGTTCAGGTTGAAGAAGATGATACTGTTATGGAAATTATGAAAAATAATTACCAAGTAGAAACAGAATTTAATGATACATTTATAACTGGAATAGATGGCCTTGTAGCTGATAGCAATAAAGAGTTTTGGGCCTTTTATATAAATGATGAAATGTCAAATGTAGGAGCAGCGGAAGCTAGAACTCAAGCAGAGGATATAATTACTTTTAAATTAACAGAATTACAATAGATCTTATTCAATTTCTTTTGCTAAAATATTAAAATATAGAAATAATAGTAGTATAATGATAAAATTAATTTAGAAAATTAATGCAGAAGGAGAAAAATATGAATTTTAAAATTAACAAAGATTATGTATTAAATACTGCAAAGAGAATATTAGAATTTGATAGTCCTACAGGTTTTTGTTTTGATATTATAAACATAATAGAAGAAATAGCAGTAGGTTTTGGTTATAAGTTTGAAAGAACTAATAAGGGCTGTGGAATAATTACTATAGAAGGGCAAGAAGAAGGGAAAGTAATTGGTCTGGCTGCTCATGTAGATACTTTAGGTGCTATGGTTAGATCTATAACTAGCAATGGAACTTTAAAATTTACATTAGTTGGAGGACCAATACCAGCAACCTTAGATAGTGAATATTGTAAAATAAGAACCAGGGAAGGAAAAATTTATACAGGTACATTTTTAAGTACAAGTCCTGCAGCTCATGTTTATGAAGATGCAAAGGATAAGAAGCGTACTCCTGAAAATATGGAAGTAAGAATAGATGAAAAGGTCTTAGCAAAGAAAGATGTAGAGGCCTTAGGTATATGTCCAGGAGATTTTATATTTATAGACCCAAAAACAACTATAACTGAAAGTGGATTTATAAAGTCAAGATTTATAGATGATAAGGGAAGTGTTGCGGCCCTAATGGGATTATTAGAGTTGTTTAGCAGAGAAAAAATAAGTCCTAAATTTAAAACAAAGATATTTATTTCTACTTATGAGGAAGTAGGCCATGGTGCTTCATATATTCCACAAGATATAACTGAAATGATAGCTGTTGATATGGGGTGTATTGGAGAGGATTTAACTTGTACGGAGTATGATGTATCAATTTGTGCTAAGGATTCTGGAGGACCTTATGATTATAATATGGTTACTGACTTAGTAAACTTAGCAAAAGAAAATAATATAAAATATGCTATAGATATTTATCCTATGTATGGCTCAGATGTTGGATCAGCCTTAAGGGGAGGAAATGATATAAGGGGAGCTCTTATAGGCCCAGGAGTTCATGCTTCTCATGGAATGGAAAGAACGCATTATGAAGGCTTAGAAAATACAATAAAGCTATTATTAGCTTATTTATTGAAAAAATAAATTAATAATTAATAAAAATATAGGAAAACTATATGGTCAAACTATACAGTTGAACTATATAGTTTAAGGTTAAATTTATTAAAAAGCAAATGAAAAAGGTAGTAGCTAGATTTTTACTGCCTTTTTTTTCTTCCATATTAAAAAATTAGTATGTATAATATTTGTAAGAATATATTAAAAAAAATAACGAACAATAAATTATAAAATGATGAAATAAATATAAGTAAACAGCTAGTAAAATTTAGTAAAGTTTAAGATTTATATAGAAAAAATATAATTTATATTAAGAAATATAAGCTATAATAATCTCATAATTTGATAACCATGAGGTGTACTACAATGAATAACATACAAATAATAATAGACTATATTTCAAATTATGGTTTAATATTTTTATTTATAATAATATTTTTAGAGTATTTAAATTTTCCAGGATTGGGGGCAGCAGTAGTAATGCCAGCAGCTGGCATAGCTATTTCTAAGTTTAATATTAATTTAATTTTGGCAATTGCTATTTCAATAGTTGCAGGAGAATTAGCAAGTTATATTTTATTTGCTATATCTTATTGGTTTGGAAAACCTATTTTAACCAAGGTTTATAATAAATTTCCTAGAAGCCGTAAGCCCATAGATAAGGCTTTTCATTATATTGAAAACTATGGATATAAGGGAATTTTAATTGCTAGAATAATACCTGTTGCAAGAACCCTAATACCTTTTGTAGCAGGAATATTTAGAATGAATTTATTAAAGTATTCTATTTATTCAGTAATAGGAGTAACAATTTGGAATACAGCACTAATCTACGCAGGCTATGCTTTTGGAAGTTATTTTATATAAAGGTCATGCAAGTTCACAATTCACAGTGCACAGTTGCGGATGAAACTACTGTATAGTTTCTAAAATCAAAACCTGAAACCTGAAAAATGAAATCTGAAAACTGTAAATTGAAAATTGAAAACTGAAAACTGTAAATTGAAAACTGAAAACTGAAAACTGTAAATTGAAAATTGAAAACTGTAAATTGAAAACTGAAAACTGAAAACTAATAATGTGGGGGTAAAAATGTATAAAAATATAATTTTTGATATAGGAAATGTTCTTTTAAGCTTTGAGCCTAAGGAATATATGAAAACAAAAATAAAAATAAGGGAAGAAAATATAGAAAAGTTATTTAATGAAATTTTTCTATCTGAAGAGTGGTTGATGCTAGATAGAGGTACTATAGAAGAGCCCATGGCTATAGAGAGAATAATAGAAAGAAATGCAGAGCTTTCAGAAGATATAAAAACTGTCTTTAAAGATTGGTATAGTATATTGGTACCAATTCCTAAAACGGTAGAGCTGCTAAAGTCATTGAAAAGTAAGGGATATAATATTTATTATTTATCAAATTTTCATGATTTAGCATTTAAGGATGTAACTAATAAGAATGAATTTTTCAACTTATTTGATGGAGGAGTAGTATCCTATGAGGAAAAACTTCTAAAGCCAGAAGAGGAAATTTACAAGAGATTAATAGAAAGATATAATTTAATACCAGAAGAAACAATATTTGTAGATGACACTAAAGTAAATGTAGAAGCAGCAAAAAAGCTAGGTATAAGAGCTTTTGTATTTGAAAGTCCAGAAAAATTTGAAGAAGATTTAAGAAAATTAAATATATAAATCAGTAATTTAATGTACAATGAAGAATAAGCAATGTAAAATGAAGGATGTTTTACATTGCTTATTCTACATTGTAAATTCTTCATTATTTATAAGTGAATTATGAAAATAGAATAGGGAAAAAATAATAATATTAAATTATGGCAAAGAAAGTAGGAAGTATTAATGAATAAATTTGAAAATATGAATCTAGATTCTAAGATCTTAAAGGCTTTAAGTAACTTAGGTTTTGAAGAACCTTCAGAAGTTCAAAAGGAAGTAATACCTAAATTTTTAGAAGGAAGGGATTTAGTTGTAAAATCCCAAACTGGTAGTGGTAAAACTGCAAGTTTCGGTATTCCATTATGTGAACTTATAGATGGGAATGAAAACAAAGTAAGGGGGCTTGTATTAGTTCCAACAAGAGAACTTGCAATGCAGGTAAAGGAGGATATATCTAATATAGGAAGGCTAAAAAAGATAAGAGTAGCAGCTATATTTGGGAAACAGCCCTTTAAGGAGCAGGTTTCAGAATTAAAACAGCGTGTACATATAATTTCTGGTACTCCTGGAAGAGTAGCAGATCACATAGAAAGAGGTAACATAAATTCTGAGGATATAGACTATGTAGTTATTGATGAAGCAGATAAGATGCTTAATATGGGCTTTGTAGATCAAATATCTGAAATATTAAATAAGCTTCCAAGGATTAAAAATACTTATTTATTTTCTGCTACAATCTCAGAAGAAATTGAAAAACTATATATTAATTATATGAAAAATCCTGAGATACTATCTGTAAAGTCTAAGGTTTTTAATAGAGATAAAATAACTGAAAAGTACTTAGAGCTAGATTATGATGATAAGTTTAAAAGCCTCTTAAAACTTCTTTACACTTATACTGATGAATCGGTAATAATATTTTGCAACACTAAGGAAGCAGTAAAAAATCTTTATAACAGTTTAAAAAGAGAAAAGATAAAAGTAAAAGAGCTTCATGGAGATATGGATCAAAAGGAAAGACTAAAAACTATGGAAAGCTTTAAAAATAAAGAATTTAAGGTATTAGTAGCAACAGATGTTGCAGCAAGAGGAATTCATATAAATCATATTACAAATGTTTTTAACTATGATATTCCAATGGAAAAAGAAAGCTATGTTCATAGAATAGGAAGAAGCGGAAGAGGGGATAAGGAAGGATTAGCCATTTCCTTAGTTACAAATAGAGATAAAAGATTTTTAGAAGATATAGAAGAATATATTGGATATAAGATAGAAAAAGTTGACTTGCCGCCTTATGAAGAAATTATAGAGGGAAGAAAGAAGTTTTTAGAAAATCAAAGATCCTTTTACGCAAATAAGGCGGCCATAAAAAAAGTTATACATGGGGAAGTAACAAAAATACATTTGTCAGCAGGCAAAAAGAAGAAGATTAGAAATATAGATATTTTGGGGGCCTTAAGCAATTTAGATATTCTTACAGGTGAAGACATTGGAATTATAGATATACAGGAGGGGCATTCTTACGTTGATATATTAAATGGAAAGGGAAAAACTTTATTAAAAAAATATAAAGAGATTAAATTAAAGGGTAAAATTGTAAAAATAAGTTTAGCTAAAAGTAAATAGTTTTTTAACTTTAATAGTCTAAATTATTGGTAAAAATAATGAATGTTATGACTCAAAGAGAAAAGTTATAACATTCTTTTTTTATCTAAAAAATTATAAATCTTGAAATTTATAGACAAAAAAGCGTATAATTAGAAAAGGTGTTATTTAAGAGTAGGATGGTGAAAAGATGACGGTTTTAAAAAAATTAACTACCTTTATAGTATGTTTAACCATTACAGTGTGTTTTATGACTTCACTAGTATTTTTGCTTATTAATCCTTTAAAGATAAATGATTTGTTTTTAATAATAACTATAAATTTATTGATTGTTTTTTTAGTTTTGCTAATTTATTTATATATAAAAGATAAAATTATTAAGAAAGTAAATTTAATTTCAAAAGCTGCAAAAAACTTAAGATCTTATTTAAAAAAATACGATGATAGTACAGAGTTACTTGAAGAAGATATTATTAAAATAGATCAACTAGAAGAAATCTTTTGTGACATAAAAGAAATTGAAGAAAAACTGGAAAATGCAGAAAATAATATTTATCAAAGGGAAAGTGATTATAGCAACATTTTAAATGCTATGACTAATTCATTCTTTCATTTAAAAGCAATTGAAGATGAAAAGGGTGAATATATTGATGGAATTGTTAAAGATGTAAACTATGCAGGAGCAGAACTTTTAGATACAACTAAAGAGGAACTTATAGATAAAAAACTTTCAGAAATTTATAAGGATTTCAATATATACAGAGATGAAATACTTCAAATGTTAAAAAGAGTTAAAGAATCTAAATCAGAATGTATAGCAAAAGAAATTAGCGTCTTTAAAGAAAAATGGGGAGTAATATCTGTATATTCTTTAAGAAAGGGTTATTTTTCAATAATAGTAAATAATGTAACGGAGATAAAAAAATATGCTGAGAAAATGAGTTATATGGCTAGTTTTGATAACCTAACTGGTTTATCAAATAGACATAACTTAATAGAATATTTAAATAGTATGGTAAGTAAAGAAGAAGAATTTAGTGTTTATTTTTTAGATTTAGATAATTTTAAAAGCATAAATGATACCTTGGGGCATAGTACTGGAGATGAAGTATTAAAGATAATTTCTAATAAGCTGAAGAATATATATTCGGAGGAAATAAATATTGGAAGGCTAGGTGGAGATGAGTTCATAATAGTAAGAAAGGGAAAAAATATCTATGATGAAATAAAAAAATTTTCACTAAGCATATCCAAAATGCTTAATGAAACCATAAAAATCAATAGATTTTCCTTTAATACAGAAGCAAGTATTGGAGTTAGTTATTATCCTCAACATGCAACAGATGCAGAAACCTTATTAAAATATGCAGATATTTCTATGTATGAAGGGAAAAAAGCAGGAGGAAATAAGTTTAAAGTTTTTTCCTATGATATGTTAGAAAATGTTTATTTAGGTGCAAAATTAAGTAATGCTATTAAAAATAAGGAATTAGAAGTTTATTATCAACCAGTATACGATGTAAATAATAATAAAATAGTATCAGCAGAAGCTTTAATAAGATGGATAAGCCATGAGGAAGTAATTCCACCTAATAAGTTTATTCCAATTGCTAAAAAAAATGGAGACATTTTATTTATAGATGAAATTGTAATAAGAGATGCTGCAAGGTTTTGTAAAAGGATGAGAGAAATGGGGGAAAGTAATTTTATAGTATCTATAAATATTTCCCATGCTTTATTAAAACAATCTTATTTTATATCTAAAATAATGAGGATAGTTGAAGAGGAAGAAATAACACCAGATTTTCTTAAATTAGAGATTACTGAAGATGAAACTATAGATGACACTGAATTTACAGTAAATGTTTTAAAGGAATTAAGAAAATTAGGATTTGGAATTTCCCTAGATGATTTCGGTGTGGGGTATTCCTCCTTTAATCATATTAAAACATTACCTTTAGATACTTTAAAAATAGATAGAAGTTTAATTTTTAGCATAGAAAACGACAAAAGGACATTTTCAATAATAGACACTTTAATTAATTTATCCCATAGTTTGGGTTTAGATGTGGTTTGTGAAGGTGTCGAGAAGGAAAATGAAATGGAATTATTAAGAACTTTAGGCTGCGATAGGATTCAAGGATATCATATAAGCAAAGCTATTACTAAAAGTGACTTTATAAAATTTTTAATAAAGTTCAACAAAATTAATAATAAGGATATGTTAAGTAGTTAAGTTACAAAATAAATTTATATGTAAAATGCCTTATGATATAATTAATTTTATTACTGTATAAATGGAGGAAGATTAATGTATAAATTAGTAGCAATAGATATGGATGGGACTTTGTTAAGAAGTGACAAGTCAATATCAGAGAGAACAAAAAGTGCAATAAAGAAAGCAAGAGAAAAGGGTGTAACAGTAGTTTTAGCAACAGGAAGACCAATTGAAGGTGTTCAAAAAACCTTAAAAGAGCTTGAAATGTTTACAGATAAGGATTATGTATTAACTTATAATGGTGCTTTGGTTCAAAAAACAAAAAGTAAAGAATCTATTTCAAAGGTAACTATAGAGGGTAGGGACTTACACTATTTACATGGATTAAGTAAAGAATTGAATGTTAATATTCATGCCTTTGTTGAAAATAAGGGCTTACTAACACCTAAAAATAGTAAATATACTCAAGTAGAAGCAGATATTAATGACATAGATATAAAGATAGATGACTTTAGTACTATTAAAGATGAAGAGGTTGTTGTTAAGGTAATGTTTATAGATGAGCCAGAAATTTTAGGGCCAGCCTATGAAAAGTTACCTAAGGAAGTATTTGAAAAATATACTGTAGTTAGAAGTACACCATATTTCTTAGAGTTTTTAAATAAGAAGGTTAATAAAGGTTTAGGAGTAGAGCTTCTTGCTAAGCATTTAGGAATAAAAAGAGAAGAAATTATAACTTTAGGAGATGCTGAAAATGACAGACATATGATTGAATATGCTGGTCTAGGAATAGCAATGGGCAATGCCTTTGAATCAATAAAGGAAATAGCAGATTATATTACTGATAGTAATGATGAGGATGGAGTAGCTACTGCAATAGAAAAGTTTGTGCTATAGGCAAACTTATCTATTGGAATGCACAATTCAAAATTCAAAATGCACAATGAAGCAAATAAAAACCCACTGCATGCAGGGGTTTTTATTTCTTTAACTGTCCATTGAAATATAGTATAAGTGGCGAATATACTATTTATCGCAGCTTTTTATTCGCACTTTTAACTGGGTTATTACATTTGATATTTTATGTCCACGGTATTTGAATTTTTTAAGTAAATTCTTGGAGCTCTTCTTCCAATTAGGCAAAGAATTTCATAGCTTATTGTATTTAGAATTTTTGCCATATCATCGGCATCAAACTTAAGATCTCCAGAGGAGCCTAGAAGAATTACTTCATCTTCTAATTTAACATCCCCTATATCAGTTACATCTACCATAAATTGATCCATGCATATATTACCAATGATAGGAGCAAATTTGCCATTTATTATAACCTTCCCTTTATTTGAAAGCCCTCTAGAATAGCCATCGGCATAGCCTACTGGAATAGTAGCAACCTTAGTTTTTCTTTTAGTTTTATAGCTTTGGCTATAGCCTATATATTGATTTTCTTCAACTTCTTTTATATATATAACCTTTGTTTTCCAAGTTAAAACTGGCTTAATTTGAAAATCATTCTTTCTAATTTCATCAGAAGGATAATAGCCATATTGAATTATTCCAGGCCTAATATAGTTAAAGTGGGTTTCTTCTAAATCTATTATGGCAGCACTATTAGATAGATTTTTCTTTGGAGGTTTAATTTTTCTTTCCTCTAATTTATTTAGAATCTCATTATAGATTTTAATTTGTTCATAAGAGTAACTTTTATCCTTTGAATCAGCAGTAGAAAAGTGGCTAAATATGCTATCCACATTAATGTTGCTAAGAAGAAAGATCCTTTCTATTTCTTCAACAGATTTTTCTTTATTTCTAAAGCCAATTCTACCCATTCCAGAATCTATTGCAATATGGATATTAACAATTTTATTTATTTTTCTAGCTTCTTCATTTAGGATAGAAGCAAATTCATAAGATGAAACTGTTGGCTCAAGATCATATTTTAATATGGAAGGAATTGCAATATTTGTACTTAAGCCAAGTAACATAATACTAGCAGCAATACCGTTTTCCCTAAGTTCTATAGCTTCAACCACATTAGCAACTGCTAATTTTTTTATTCCATTTCTAATTAAAATTTTAGATATATCTATAGCTCCATGACCATAGGCATTTGCTTTAACCACTCCGATTATTTCACTATTTTTTGCTTTTTTCTTGATTTGATTTATATTAAATAAAAAATTATCTATATTAATTTCTGCCCACATTGGGTTAAGTAAATCCATAAAAGCCTCCCTATTGCTTATTACAAATATCATTGATAATATTATATATAAAAACTGGGTCTTTGATAAGTGCCAGTTTAGTTTAAATTAAGAGTATCAGTTTAAATTAAAAAAGTGCTTCACAATCTTTAGAGAGGGAGAAGAGGATGGATATTGTAAATATAAATTTAGATATTAACAGTAGTGTTCCTTTGTATATACAGATTTATGAATTTATTAAATCAGAAATTCAGAAGGGAAATCTTAAAGCTAATACTAAGCTTACTTCTAAGAGAAAGTTATCTGCTTATTTAGGTATAAGTCAAAATACGGTAGAGGCTGCATATGCTCAGCTTGTTGCAGAGGGGTATATAACTGCAATAGAAAAGAGAGGATATTTTGTAGCTGAACTTAGCGGTATTATTTGTATTCCAGAGAGAAGAGAAGAGGGGAAAAGGAAATTAAATAATAAAAAGAAATATAAATATGAATTTTTATCCAGCAGGGTAGATTTGGAAAGCTTTCCTTATAATCTTTGGAAAAGGATAAATAAAGACATAATAAATGAGGATAATAGGGATATTCTTCAAATAGGTCATTCCCAGGGAGACTATAATTTAAGGGAAGTAATAAGTGATTACCTAAGATATTCAAGAGGGGTAAAGGCAGAAGCAGAAAGAATAGTTATTGGTGCAGGAACGGAATATTTAATTCAAATATTATTAAACTTAATAGGCAAGGATAAGTTATATGGAATGGAGGAACCAGGCTATTATAAAATTAGAAGAATACTAAAAAATAACAATATAGATGTAAGGGGAGTAAAGATAGATGAGCAAGGAATAAGTATAGAAGAACTATACAAAAGTAATTGCAATGTTATTCATATTACTCCATCTCACCAATTTCCAATGGGGATAATAATGCCTATAAAGAGAAGAATGGATCTATTAAATTGGGCAAGGGAAGATAAAAATAGATATATAATAGAAGATGACTATGATAGTGAATTTAGGTTTGAGGGGAGACCAATTCCTTCCCTTCAAAGTTTAGATAATGATGATAAGGTGATATATTTAGGTACACTTTCAAAAGCTTTTGCTCCATCTATTAGGGTTGCCTATATGGTTCTACCAAAATCCTTAATAAAAATATATAGGGAGAATTTTAGTTTTTATGCTTGTACAGTTTCAAGACTTACCCAGCAAGCTTTATATAAGTTTATTTCAGAAGGTCATTTTGAAAGACATCTAAATAAAATGAGAAATATTTATAAGAAAAAAAGGGAGTTTTTAGTTTCACAAATTAAAAGCAACCTAAAGAATACAGAAATAATTGGAACAAAAGCAGGACTACATCTTCTTTTGAAAGTAAATAATGGAATGAGGGAAGAGGAGCTAATAAAAAGGGCAGCAGAAAATGAAATTAGAATATTAGGATTGTCAAATTCCTATTTAGACTATAGCAGTAAAGAAAGCATTGTGTTTATAGGATACGGTGCATTAAGTTTAAAAGATATTGAGAGAGGAATAGCTTTGCTAAAAAAGTCCTGGGAATTATAGTTCGCAGGGCACAGTTATCAAAAATTCAAAAACTACTCAGTAGTTTTTCCTTAACTGAAACTTGAAACCTGAGCCCTGAAACCTGTTTAAAGTATGTTGAGTTCATATTTCCAAGTAAGAACTCTAAGAACTGCTTCATTAATTCTAGCTTCAGATATTTCTCCCTTTTTTACAGCTTCTATTACTGATGGAATTTGAAGTTCAAAGTCGGAAGCTATTATTAAATCATTTCCTGCCTGTACTGCTAAAACTGCAGAAGAGGAATCTCCAATATATTCTTTTATAGCATCCATTTGAAGGTCATCAGTCATAACAACGCCATCAAAGTTTAATTCTTCTCTTATAATTTTATTTACCTTTGGTGAAAGGGAAGCTGGCAAATTTTCATCCATGGATTTCACAATGTTATGTGAAACTAAAATACTTCCTGCCCCGGCTTTAATTCCAGCTTTAAAGGGAAGAAAATCATGTTCTATAAAATTCTCATAGCTTCTTTCATCAATAGATAGACCAATATGAGTATCTAAATTATTTCCATAGCCAGGAAAGTGTTTTAAAGTAGAGCCTATATTCTGCTCCTTCATTACTTTAACAACTGTTTCTACATATTTTGAAGTTTCAGCTTCATCCTTTCCAAAGGTTCTATAATAAATGAAATCGTATGGATTAGTAGAGATATCAGCGACAGGGGCTAAGTTTAAATTAATACCTAAGCTCTTTAATAATTTAGCCTTTTCTTCAGTATCACTTTCTATTAAGGGATATCCTCCTTCATTATATAAGTTTTGAGGAGAGTAAAAAGGCACACCCCTAAATTCAGGATACCAACTTAATCTATTAACAGTTCCACCTTCTTCATCAACTGCAATTAATAAATCAATATCAGAAGTTTCTTGATAGCTTTGTAAGGTTGAGGCTAAGGATTCCTTAGTCTGATTAACAATATTAGCATCAAATAAAATAAACCCGCCTATATTATATTCTTGTATATCTTCCAGTGCAGTTTCTGGTTTGCATCTTACTAAAAATATTTGTCCAACCTTTTCTTCTAAAGTCATAGTCTTTAATAATTCTTCGGCTTTTTCTCTGTTTGTTGGCTCTTTTG
>JAAYOT010000300.1 GCA_012520205.1 Clostridiales bacterium | reverse complement strand
AACGTCGCCAGGTAATATGGATCTTTAGCTCAGTTGGTTAGAGCAACCGGCTCATAACCGGTAGGTCCGGGGTTCGAGTCCCTGAAGGTCCACCATATTTGGGGGTATAGCTCAGTTGGGAGAGCACCTGCCTTGCACGCAGGGGGTCAAGGGTTCGAATCCCTTTACCTCCACCAAAGCTACGATATAATCGTGGCTTTTTTTTATGTCGAAAAAGTTTGAAAAAAGTTTATAATTTTAAATATGAATAAGATAAAAAATAAGCTATAATATAAAGTATAGGATATTCCAATGTAAAAGATTTAAGGTCTTATCCCTTAGATGAGGAGTGTTGTTATGGGGAAGAAGGAAAATTTAGAACAAGAATTAATAAACCTGAAGCTGGAAAAGAGACAGTTGGTTTTAGCAGGGAAAGATACAAGTAAAATAGATAAAGCTATAAAAGAAGTAGAAGAAAAATTGAATAAACAAGAATAGATTTTTTTAAGAATAAGAATAAAAGTAAAGAGAGGCAAAATAGATTTTTAATATTAAATCTATTTTGTCTTTTTGCATATGTAGATTTAAAAAACTATCATATTTAGGATCTTTTAAGCATATTAAAGTCATATAGAAAGAATTAAATGATTCTATAGGAGGAGATATTAATGATAAGAACCTTTGTATGTGAAAAAGAAGGCTGTAGTGGGAATACATTTCTAATAGAAAGTAATGAAGATAGATTATGGTTAGTTTGCTCTCAATGTCATTCTAAATATGATATAGATATAGATAATCAGGAGTTTATTTTGCTTCCTAATTGTTGCCATTGTAATAATGATGTATTTAAAGTATATAAAGATGTAGAAAGAGGTAATGTTTATTATAAATGCACAAAATGTGGTGAAGTTCCTGAAAAAATATATGTAGATCCTGATGGGATACAGGTCTCCTATGAAGTAAAACTTTTAAATGATATAAAAGAAGTAATGAATTTACTTGAACAAAGAATTTATAATTTAGAAGGAAATATTAAAGATCTAGAAAATGGTCAAAATTTACTAGAACAATCTTTAGCATATATTAATAAATATATAGTTGAGAAAAATTAGCTATGGCTATTTTTACTAAAGATAATTATAATTTTAATTATAGAATTATACACAAAGGAGATAAGAATGAGCAAAAGTAAAGGGATTTTAAATTGGATATTATTATTAGGGTGGATGTTCTTGATTTTTTATATGTCTAATCAGCCCGCTGATATATCCAATAATCAAAGTGACTTTGTTATAGAGTTTTTAAATTTTTTAGGAATTGAATTAAATGATTATTTTGGGGATCTAGCTTCCCTTATAGTTAGAAAAGGAGCACATTTTACTGAATACTTAATTTTATTTTTCCTTTCTTACAATGTGAGTAAAACTTATTTTATAAAAAGAAATGGACTATATTCTATTATATTTGTATTTATATATGCCCTTTCTGATGAGTTTCACCAATATTTTATACCGGGAAGGGAAATGAAATTTATAGATGTTATGATTGATACAGCAGGGGGGATTTTTGGAGCTATCCTTTTAAACATAAATAATTTATTAAAAAAACAAAAAGTAAAAAATAATAGTATATAAAACAAGGATATAAGGTAGACTTATGTCCTTATTTTTTTATATTTTAAAACTTAGGTTTTAAAATGAATTAATTGCTTGCTTTTGCTAAATAGGTTTTATTTCAAGAAATAAGCTATTGTTCGTTATTATTTGTACAAGCTAAGCATAAAATTAAGTATAAATATAGGTTTTAAATTTATAAACACAGAATATCATAAATTTAAAATGAAAGGCGGGTGTAGAAATAATACTTAGGGTATTATGAGAATTTATGAAAAATTATAAGGTAGATAATATACGAAACGTTGGATTGATTGGACATAGTTCAGTGGGTAAAACATCATTAGTAGAGGCTTTATTATATAGTAACGGCAATATAGATAGGTTAGGTAAAGTTGAAGAAGGTACTACAATTTCAGATTTTGACCCAGAAGAGAAAAGAAGGGGAATCTCTATTTCAGTTTCCATAGAATCTATAGAAGTAAATAATACAAAAATTAACCTTATTGATATACCAGGCTATTTTGATTTTTCTGGAGAATTAATTCAAGGGATGAGAGCAGCAGATGTTGCTACAATAGTAGTTTCAGGAGTTTCAGGGGTACAGGTTGGAACGGAGAAGGCATGGAATTATTGCAATAAAATAAAGCTTCCTAGAGCATTTTTTATAAATAAATTAGATAGAGAAAACTCAAGTTATGAAAGAACGCTAGAAGAATTAAAAAGTAAGTTTGGTATAAGCGTGGTACCATTACAATTTCCAATTGGAAGTGAAGAAAACTTAAGGGGAATTGTAAATGTTATATCTGGAAAAGCAATAATATATGATGAAAATAATAGGCCAAGAGAAATAGATGCACCTGATGATATTAAAGATAAGATAGATGAATATAAAAATGCAATTATGGAAGCTGTAGCTGAAACAAGTGAAGAATATTTAGATAAGTATTTTTCAGAAGGAGAACTAAGTGATGAAGATATTTATACTGGTCTTGTAAATGGATGTGCAAGTGGAGATATAGCACCTGTAATGTGTGGAAGTTCCTTAAGAGTTATAGGAATGAAATCCTTTTTAGAAGATATAGTAAGCTGTTTTCCTTCTCCAAGATATTCAATACCACAAAAGGCAACGGAATTAGGAAGTGAAAAGGAAGCTTTTGTAGAATATGATGAAACAAAGCCTTTTTCAGCATTAGTTTTTAAGACTATAGCTGATCCATTTGTAGGTAAGATATCCTTATTTAAAGTTATAACTGGTGAATTAACAAATGAAGTTAGCCTAATAAATAGTAATAAGGGTAAGGTAGAAAGACTTTCTAACATATTTTTTATGAATGGAAAGAATCAAATACAAACTAAAAAAGTTATAGCTGGTGATATAGCTGCTGTTTCTAAGTTGCAGTATACAGAAACAGGAGATACTTTATGCGATGCAAATTATAAATTAGTTTATGATAAGATGAATTTCCCTAGAACCAATATCTCAATGGCAATTTTACCACTAGCTAAAAATGATGAAGAAAAGATATCATCAGCCTTGCAGAAGCTTCTAGAGGAAGATCCAACCTTCAAGGTTGAAAGAGATGCTGAAAATGCAGAAACTATAATATCTGGGATAGGAGAAACCCATTTAGAAGTTATAGCAAGTAAAATGAAAAATAAATTTGGAGTGGAAGTTATGCTTAGGGCTCCAAAGATACCATATAGGGAAACTATTAAGGGGACAGCTTATGTTCAGGGAAAGCACAAAAAACAATCTGGTGGACATGGACAATATGGAGATGTAAAAATACAATTTGAACCAAGAAATGATGGAGAGACAGATTTAGAGTTTGTGGATAGTATAGTTGGAGGAGTTGTTCCAAGAAACTTTATACCTGCAGTAGAAAAGGGTCTTAGAGAGTCAATACAAAAGGGAGTTCTAGCAGGCTATCCTGTTATTGGATTAAAAGCAACCTTAAAGGATGGTTCATATCATACAGTAGATTCCTCTGAAATGGCATTTAAAATGGCAACTTATATAGCTTACAAAAAGGGATTGGAGCAAGCTAAACCTGTATTATTAGAACCAATAATGAGTTTAGAAGTAATTATTCCAGAAGAAAGTATGGGAGACATAATAGGTGATATTAATAAAAGAAGAGGAAGAGTTATAGGAATGGAGCCTTATGAAAAACTTCAGAAAATTATTGCTGAAGTGCCACTAGCAGAAATATTTAAATATTCAACAGATTTAAGTTCAATGACCCAGGCTAGAGGAAGTTTTAAAACTGAATTTTTAAGATATGAAGAAGTTCCAGAAAGCATATCTAAAAAAATTATTGAAGAAATAAAAAGGAATTAAATTATAATGAATAAAATAAAATATAATTAGAAAAAATAATAATGGATAAAAGTTAAAAATAATAAAAGTAATTTTTACTAAAGAAAAATAGAGGAGGGGGACTATGCCAGATTATAAAATGGATGTAAATGGGCAATTAGGACTTACCGAATATAGTAATATATATGATTATATTAATATAGTTGATAAAAATGATAATTTTACTATAACACTAAATAGTGTAGAAGAAAAAGATATTAATATGATTACCTCTATGCTTAAAGATAGTAATTTTTCTATATTAGAACAAGGCATAAATACTAATGGCAATTACTATATTAATGCTAATAAGGTTAAATAAATAGCTATCTAAAATAGGAAAACCTATTTTAGATAGCTTAATTTTTGGAAGATAAATAAGCAAAACTTTTAATATTTACAATTTTATATGATAAAATAAAAGTAATACAAAAAAAGGAAGGATGAAAAATGAAGGCAGAAATTATTGCAATAGGAACAGAAATACTTCTGGGAGATATAGTAAATACAAATGCACAATATTTAGCTAGGGAGTTAGCAGCCTTAGGAATAGATGTTTATCACCAAAGTGTTATTGGTGATAATGAAGAAAGAATTATGGAGGGGCTTTCTAAAGCTTTTAAAAATTGCGACATAGTTATTACAACGGGAGGCCTTGGACCAACACCAGATGATATTAGCAAGGAAGTTGGAGCTAAATACTTTAATAAAGAATTAGTCCTTCACGAGGAATCATTGGAATGGTTAAAGAAATACTTAAAGATAGATGATGAGTATGTATTAGAGGCTAATAAAAAACAAGCATATGTACCAAAGGATTCTATAGTTTTAGAAAATCATTATGGAACAGCACCAGGAATAATAATAAATGAAAATAATAAGATATTAATTATTTTGCCGGGGCCTCCTAAAGAAATGAAGAAATTATTTAAAGAGTACGTAATAGATTACTTAAGAAATATTACAGGAAATATAATAAAATCTAAAACTATTAGAATGTTTGGAATTGGCGAAAGTGTAATGGCAAGAAAGGTTGACCATATAATTAAAAAGTCAAAGAATCCAACAGTAGCACCTTATGCTAAAAAATCAGATGTTGTTTTAAGAATAACTGCAAAGGCCCATAGTGAAGAAGAATGTGATAAACTTATAAAACCGGTATATGAAGAAATAAAAGGTGTTTTAGAAGAATATATATATGGAGAAGATGAAGATTCATTAGAAAAGGTAGTAGCAACTATGCTTTGTGATAAGAAAATGACTATAGCAACAGCTGAATCTTGTACAGGAGGCCTTCTTGCAGCAAGTTTTGTATCATATCCAGGAGTATCAGAAGTTTTTATGGAGGGTGCTGTAACATATTCTAATGAAGCTAAGATATCAAGGCTTGGTGTCAAGGAAGAGACCCTAGGGAAATATGGTGCAGTAAGTAAGGAGACTGCAGAAGAAATGGCTATGGGAATTGCAAAAACTGCAAGGACCGATATTGGCGTTTCAACAACAGGAATAGCAGGACCAGGTGGAGGAACTGAAGAAAAACCAGTTGGATTAGTTTATATAGGATTATATATAAAAGGAAAAACAATAGTGAAAAAATTTAATTTTAATGGGGATAGAGAACAAGTAAGAAGAAGAGCAACATTGAATGCTTTAAATATGATAAGGAAAGAACTATTGAATTTATAAAGAGGCAAAAAATAAGCCTCTAATTTTAAACTTAGAGGCTTATTTTCGTATATAAATAAAATGGGGGAGAGGCTATCTTAGAAGCATTATGCTTCATTAGAAGTATTTCCACTAATTTTATTAATTATACATTTTTATTATTAATTAATTAGGAGGAATATTTTTATAGTGAAAAGAATTTTAAGAGCAAATTTATATTTTTTAACAATATTAGTCTTGGAAATTGTAGCACCTATATTTTTAGCACCATTATATTATATATTAAATATTACTGATACAAGAGTGGTGCTTTTATTGAACCATGTTATTTTATTTATAATACCAGCTATAGTTTATATAATAGCAACAAAGTCTTCCTTTAAGAAAACACTAAAATTAAATAGATTAGGACTGAAACAAATATTTTTAGTTATAGTATTGTCATTTGCGGTACAACCTATTATGTCTTTTTTCTCATTAATAGCTAGCTTCTTTTTTACAAATGAAATAGGAGGTTTTGTGACTGAAATTTCTTCAATGCCATATTTATTACTTTTAGGCCTTATTGCCGTATTACCATCTATATCAGAAGAGGTAACAATTAGGGGAATAGTTTTATCTGGCTATGAAGAAAAAAATAAATATATTGCAGCTGCTGTTACAGGATTGTTTTTTGGAATCCTCCATCTAGATCCTCATCAGTTTTTATATACCGCAGTATTAGGTTTTATATTGGCTTTACTTGTTAGGATAACTAATAGCATATATTCATCCATGATAATGCATTTTATTATAAATGGAACATCTGCAACCTTAGCTAAATTAAGTAATATGTTCTCCCTAGGAGTGGAAGCAGTAAATGAAACAGAGGAACTAGCATTTGAATATTTAAGCCTTTCAGAAAAACTAACTATTTTATATGTTTTTGCAGCTTTAGCAGCTGTTTTTATTGTAGTAGTATATTATTTATTTAGGAAGCTTGAAAAAATAAGCAATAAAGAAGTGATTAATGGAAAAAATGCTATAGAATTAAGTTATAGTTTTAGAACTGTAGATGATACTATTGTAAAAGATAGAATAATAAACATCCCTTTTATTCTTTCAATAATGATTTATATTCTCTATATGTTCAAAATTATTTAAATAGAATCAAAAAGTATATATCTTCACAGTTTCAAGTGAAGGATATATACTTTTTACTTATTATATATTTCTTCAGAAAATATGCTAAAGTCCTTCGATTTTATCCAACCCCTACAATTAACATTACTTCTAGTTGGAAGATTGATATAATACCAAAGTTCATTATTTACCTCAGAGGAATCTAGAATAGAAACCTGAGTATTAGAAGAAACGACTCTAAGAATTTGAGATGTATTAGTTGGAGCAATATGCAGGTTGGAGTTATTTGAAAGAATACCTGTCTTATATGTTGGAATATAATACTTGATTGAAACTATATTATTAGCCGTAGAAGAAATATATCTATTTTTTATAGTATTATATTGTTTTGTAGTTAAAAATAATTGTTTTCTAAGGGCAGATATTTTTTTATTAGAATAAAAATATAAAAATGCTGAAAAGCATAGTAAAATTATAAATAATAAATTAAAAATAAATTTCATAATAAACCTCTGATATTGATACATTATTAAATATATTTTATACAGATATAAAATATACTTGTAAGGGGGAAAGATTTATATTTCGTTAAACTAATTGACATATTTGGGTATGTAATGTAGAATTAATAAAAACAAGGCTAGATAGCTCAGTCGGTAGAGCAGAGGACTGAAAATCCTCGTGTCCCTGGTTCGATTCCTGGTCTAGCCACCATGAACTAACTAATTTTGATTAGTTAGTTTTTTTTATACCTATAATTAATCAAATTTTAATAGGGAGTTAAGAAATTTTTAAGAAGTAAATGCTAGAATAAAATCATCAAAGTAATAAATAGGGTGTGGTTAAGATAGAAAGGTTAATTTTATCAGAAGAGGATTATGACTACTTAGCAAAGGGAATAGCTATAGGGGCTGGAGTAGGAGTATTGATTGGATTATTTGTTGATAACATAATTTTATCTTTTTCAGCATTTACTGCATTGGGAATTATAGTTTCAGTAGCTTATTCATTTTATAAGAAGAACAAAAGGAAAAGTTAAAAGAAATTT
>JAAYOT010000299.1 GCA_012520205.1 Clostridiales bacterium | reverse complement strand
CCTTACAGTTTTGTACAAAAGTTCCCAATATTGTGGTATTATAGAATATGTAAAAAATATTTAAGCTATGTTACTATGAGGGGATGGGCTTATGGGAATAGAAAATGTTTTGAATAAAATTGTAGAGGAATTAAACGATATTCCGGGAGTTATAGGAATAGTCTTAGGAGGATCAAGGGCAAGAGGAAATAACCTTGAAAATTCCGATATAGATATTGGAATATATTATGATGAGTATTTAGGGTTTAATACAGAGGATCTTTCAGTAGCAGCCGCAAAATTAGATGATGAACATAGAGAAAACTTAGTTACACCAATAGGAGGTTGGGGACCTTGGGTAAATGCAGGTGGTTGGTTAACAATTGATGGCTACCATGTAGATTTTATTCTCCGCGATATAGATAGAGTAGAGGAAGAAATTAATGACTGTATAGAAGGTAAAATTACAACTAACTACCAAACAGGGCATCCTCATGGTTATTTAAATGTAATGTATATGGGGGAGGTTTCCATATGCAATATATTATTAGATAAGTATAAAAAAATAGCACAGTTAAAAAATAAAACTAAACCTTATCCAAAAAGGCTAAAGGATGTAATGGTTAATTACTTTATGTTTGAAGCTTGTTTTTCTTTAATGCATGCAGAAAGTAATATAGATAAAGATGATATTTCATATGTAGCAGGTCATATATTTAGAAGTGTTTCCTGTTTAAATCAACTACTATTTGCTGCAAATGAAGAATATTGCATTAATGAGAAAAGGGCTGTTAAAATAATTGATAGCTTTGAAATTAAACCAAAAAATTATAAAAAAAGAATAGATGAAATTTTTACTTTAATATCTTCAAATCCTGAAGATACTAAAAAAGCAGTAGAAATTCTAAAGGAAATTATAGATGAAGTAGATATAGATTCAAGGATAGAATCTTTACTTCATTAATAAAAATATAAGGGGGTCTGTCTCCAATACAATTATACAATGTTGATTGGAGAGTAATAAAATGAATATAATTATAAGACAAGAACAAGAAGAAGATTATAAGATAACAGAATATGTTGTAGAAGAAGCTTTTAAAGTTGCAGAATATGCCGATCATACTGAACAGTTTTTAGTTGCTAAGTTAAGAAATAGTGATGCCTTTGTACCAGAACTTTCCCTAGTGGCAGAATGTAATGGGGAAATTATAGGGCACATTATGCTAACAAAAATACTCATTAGAAATGATGAAAGAGAAGAGGAATCCTTATCCTTAGCACCACTTTCCGTTTTACCAGAATATCAAAATGAAGGTGTAGGAAGCAAGCTTATTGAAGAAGCTTTAAAAACTGCAAAAAACCTGGGTTTTAAATCAGTAATAGTTCTTGGTCACAATTTGTACTATCCCAAGTTTGGATTCAAGCCTGCAAAAACCTGGGGAATAACATCTCCTTTTGATGTAAGAGACGAATTCTTTATGGCACTAGAACTTCAAGAAGGAAGCCTAAAGGATGCTTCAGGTTTAGTAATTTATCCAAGAGAATTTTGGGAATAGGGGGAAAAGCGCAAGGCACTTTTCAATTCACAATTCACAATGCAAAATGTATAATTGAGGAGGAAACTACTATGTAGTTTCTGGAATTTAGTTTTTTAATAAGTGTAAAAAAAGTACTTGAGTTTAGTAATTTTCTAAACCTAAGTACTTTTTTTAGTTAAGGAAAACTCTTGACGCAGTCCCTATTATGAGCTTAGAACTTCTTACGCAGCTATTAGCTTTATGGAGTATAGGCTCTTTATTTTCTCTTATTCCACACCTCAAATGCTAAGACACAATTCTGACTTTATTTTAATTAATTTTTTCCAATCAATAGTATCATTTGACTTATCATTTCTAATGCACCATTCCATAAGCACACCAGTAATAATAGAACTACAATGATGGTAAGCTTCCTTATCATTCATGTCCTTTATGAGAGATTCTTCCATAGCCTTTTTTACAATTGCAGTTAGGGTGTCAACATAAGTACGTCCTTCTACTTGTACGTCTGTATAGGTGTGGATCATACTTGCAAAGGATAATCCTGTTAGTTCCTTCCCTATTTCATAGAAATAATCAAAAGTGCATAAATTAAAATCTATAAATTGCTCTATTGTAGAAAGGTTGTTATTGGGAATATAGTTTTCCTCTATATGTTTATCTAAACCGGCATTTATAGAAAAGGCTACAATATAGTTTTTTGAAGGGAAATAATGATAAAAGGATCCCTTAGTTAATCCACAATTATCACATATATCATCAATGGTTACTTTATTAACACCATATTTTAGAAAAAGATCTGAGGCAGAGTTTATAAGGGTTTCCTTTGTTTTCATTGATTTATCCTCTTGGAATGTTCCTTTAATAGCCATATTTATATCATCATCCTTACTTATTTTATAACTAAAATTATCCATAATTTTACCTTATTTACAAATGCATTGTCAAGTTATCAAGGGAAGGAGAAAAATCTTTGTTTATTTATTGACAAAGCCTGAAGGGTTTGTTATATTTATAACAAGGGGACATACTAGAGTATGTACTCTAGTATAAAAAACTATATTATTTGGATTTATAGCCATAGGGGGATAGTGGCTATAAGTTATATAAAGTTACATGATTACTATGAAAAAAATAGGGGAGGAAAATCTATGTCAAACAAGTATGAAAAATTATTTATGCCAATGAAAATCAATGGAATGAGGTTAAAAAATCGTATAGTGCTATCACCAATGGGAACGTTTACCCCTATGGTGGATGGAACAGAAAGTGATGAAGGAATTAGATATTATGAAGAACGTGCAAAAGGTGGAACTGGATTAATTATTATTGGAGCAATGTTCTTAAATGATAAACTGGCTCAAGGTGGGCCAACAATTAGATTTGATACAACTCGTTCTATACCAAGAACAACAGTACTTGTTGAAAGAGTTCATCGTTGGGGAGCTAAAATTTGTGCTCAAATCAGTTGTGGGACAGGCCGTAATGGAATGCCTAATATAGGAGAGAGAGTTCCAGTATCATCTTCTGAAAACCCATCATTTTATAATCCAGATATGATATGCCGTGCCTTAACAAGAGAAGAAATTAAAGAAATGATGAATGAGTGGAAAATTGCAGCTGAAAATGTTGTAAAGTGTGGCTTTGATGCAATTGAAATTCATGGACATGCTGGATACTTAATAGATCAATTCTTATCACCTATTTGGAATAATAGAACTGATGAATATGGTGGCAGCTTTGAAAATAGAACTCGTTTTGCAAGAGAAATAGTAGAATCAATTAGATCAGTAGTAGGACCTGACTTCCCAATACTTTTCAGAATATCTTTAGATCATAGATTTGAAGGTGGACGTACTATAGAAGATAGTATGCAAATAATTAAACTTCTTGAAGAATGTGGGGTAGATGCTTTAGATATTGATGCTGGTGCCTATGAGTCTTTAGATTATATTTTCCCAACAACTTATATAGGGGAAGGCTGTATGTCTTATGTATGTGAAGAAGCTAGAAAACATGTGAGTATTCCTTTAATGAATTCAGGAAACCACTCTCCAGAGACAGCTCTAGAATTATTAGAATCTGGAAATTGCGATTTTGTAATGTTTGGTAGACAACTTATAGCAGATCCAGAATTCCCAAATAAATTAAAAGCTGGTCATAGAGAAGACGTTCGTCCATGCTTACTTTGTAATGAAGAATGTATTGGTAGAATTTTGGGAAGACTTACTCAATTATCCTGTACTGTAAATCCTAAAGCTACTATGGAGGAGCATTATGAAATAAAACCTTTAGAAAATCCTAAAAACATAGTCGTTATCGGTGGAGGCCCAGGAGGTTTAGAAGCAGCACGTGTTGCAGCTATGAGAGGATGCAAAGTTACTCTATTTGAAAAGGGTGATAAACTAGGTGGAACTTTTGGAGCTATTGCAACAGGAGCAAGCTTTAAGAAAAGAATACGTGATTTAATAACTTGGTACTCAGTACAACTTGAAAAATTAGGAGTTAATGTAGTACTTAATACTGAAGTTACTTTAAATAATAAGGAATTAGAAAGTGCAGATGAAATCTTTGTTGCTACAGGATCTACCTCAATAGTACCTCCAATTCCAGGAATAAATAACCCTAATGTAGTAGGTGTAATAGATGCCCATGTTAATGGTGTTGATGGAGAAAACATAGTTGTTTGCGGTGGTGGAATGTCAGGCTGCGATACAGCTTTAGAGTTAGCAATGGAAGGTAAAAAAGTTACTATTGTAGAAATGCTTGATGAGGTTGCACGTGATGTAATGGCAATTAACAAGATTAGTTTACTACGTAAGCTTGAAGAATATAATGTTAATATTATGACAGGTCAAAAAGTAGTTGCTATAGAAGAAAATGGCCTTGTATTAGAAGGAAAAGATGGAGAAAGAAGAACTGTTCTTGCTGATAAAGTAATAACTGCATTTGGACAAAAACCAGCTGCTGAATTTGCAGAATCTGTTCAAGATAAATATCCATTAAAGACAACACTTATTGGAGACTGCGAAAAAGTATCTAGAGCAGGAAAAGCTATAAGAGAAGGTTTCTATGCTGCTATGGCACTACAATAAAGTGTGAATATAAAGGCTGCGATAAATAGGATATACTCATATCCTATTTATCGCAGCCTAGTTGTCTTCGCGATTTTTAGAAGGTACCTTGTGGTTAGTTAAAAATATTTTTTCAAATCTTTAACAGTTTCAATATCAAAAATATCAGTTGCTATATTCTCAATAATATTTTCAGGTAAGGATTTGATTTTTTTAATATATTCTTCTGGTATTACTTTAAATTTCCTTGACAATAGCTTAATCAATATTTCAGTTTTTCCTTCAATTTTGCCTTCAATTTTCCCTTCAATTTTCCCATCTTCCTTTAATTTTTCTAAACCTTTAGAAATATTAGAAGTCATATTTAAAACCTCCTCTTTATCAGCATTAAATATATTTTCAATATTTTCTTTAAAATTTTTTTCCTCTGTATTTATATTCATTAACCAATGTTTAAGTTGCATTTTTTCTTCCGGTGACAGTTTATTAAATTCTATTATTATGTCTTTAAGTCTATTATAAAACTCAATTCTATTTATATTTTGATCTAGTAAAAAGATAGCTGAAGAAATGTCTTGCCTCTTATAAAGATCTTCCTTTTTGAACCTATTAACATCAATAAACTTATATTTGAAGTTTAATATATTATCCCCAAAAATTTCGCTATTACTAATTACCTCTTTTAATTCCTTCGCTGCAGTCCATTTGTTTTTACCGTTATATAGAACAATAGGGACTATAGCTGGAAGTCTAAAGGATTTTCTTTTAAATTCGTTGAGTTTAGTGTTTTTTAATTTTTCTCTCCATATCTCTATCATATA
Organism: Clostridiales bacterium; assembly: GCA_012520205.1. Taxonomy (GTDB): domain Bacteria; phylum Bacillota; class Clostridia; order Clostridiales; family Clostridiaceae; genus Clostridium. Next base: position 579 of record JAAYOT010000299.1, on the reverse strand, counting down.
GAGCAATAACCTTATGGGCATTCTGAAATCTACAGAACTTTGAAATTCTAATAAGACATAGAAATAAACATCATTTCCATTAAAGTTAGCTTTATATACTATATCTGATTCTTGTTCTTCATAATCAGATAATATGTAAGACTTATTAACCAATACTAGATTATCTTTAGTTAATTTCTTTCCCCAAGTATCGCTAACAAAACTTTGGATTAAATTTAGAAATGTTTCCTTGTTAGAAAATAAGTCTTTATAAGTTTTGTCGTGAATATTGTTCTTATTATTCTCACTCATGTTACACCTCTATTTTATCATTTTCTATTGTTGTTTAGAATACTTATCTGTTTATAATTATTGACACTTATAAGAACATATATTCGCAAAAGCGATATTTTTTTATTTTTAAATTCTTTGCCATTTTATTCCGCTTCCAACTTAATGTTAATATATATTCTACTAAAAGTCATATATATATTACTTTTTTGCAAAAAATTACTTGTCCTCTGATCGAGCTTTCCCTATTCAATTATAGATTTTCAGCCTGATGAAAATTATCCTCCAGTACCACTGCATACATCAAAT
>JAAYOT010000298.1 GCA_012520205.1 Clostridiales bacterium | reverse complement strand
GCCTGAATTATTTCCTCAACTGTGAACTGTGAATTGTGAACTGTTAACTGGACTAAATTCTCTTATGAATTTGATTAAAGTACCATGATATTAAGATGGTTAAAGCGTAATCGTATATTAAAAACGCAACTTGACCTATTAGTAATAGTCCATATATAGGAATATTACTTTGGTTTATATTGATGAATTCATTAAGGAAAAAATATGCTATAAATAATATCAGGTTAAAAAATAGTAGTTTTAATATTATTTCCAAATAGAATTTGTTAAGTTTTTCTATGTAGTGCTTTATTATTCCGTATATTCCAAAGAAGATAAAGTAAAGAAGTACGATATCTTTAGGTAAAAGTAAAAAGCCTAAAATTGAAGAGGCTATATATACAAGAAAGCTTCCTTTTACCGAACCTCTAATAATGGCAATAGGCACTAATAGAGAGGCTATAGTAAGGAAGGTAAGAGTGCTTATGGGCATTATATTATTTAAAAATAAAATAATGATGGTAAGTGCTATTAAAATAGCATCTAAAGTAAGTTCTTTTGCCTTCATAATATTTACACCACCTTAATAATTAACAACAGCCTATTAGGTCTCCACCCATGCATTCACATATAGAGTCTAAACACCAAAGGTTGATACACATATCACAGGCATCAGAATTATTTACTCCTGTTGTTCTATAATAATTATTTGAATAACTTCTAGTTCTTTGGTGCAGGGAATTTAAAGTTTGTCTATATTCAAAATTGTTAGGCTCCATATTTACTGCTGTTTGAATGTGACTAAGACCTTGATCGAATCTTCCCATATTAGTTAATAAAACTCCGTATAGGAAGTTCCATTCTGCATTTCTATTAGGCATACTGTTTAATTTTGCCTCAGCTGCAGCATAGTTGCCCATTTGTATATTTCTTCTTATATCGTTAAAATCATAGCTATTACTAGAGTTGTTGGAATAATTGTAGCTTCCAGAATTATAGCTATGAGAACTGCTTCCTGAATTCTTAGTTAATTGATCATAGGCAGCATTTATTTCTCTCATTTTTTCTTCTGCTAAATTTCTTAGGGGGTTATCACCGTATTGATCCGGGTGATATTGTTTTATTAATTTTCTATAAGCAGCCTTTATTTCATCCTGAGTTGCTCCCGGTTTAAGGCCTAATACTTCATATGGATTCATTAATGTTTCCTCCTTTTATTTTCACAAGTTTTATTTGTTACTAAAATGTATTTATCCATCATTCCTAATTCTATAATGTTTTTTAATATATCAATGTTTCTCTTTATTGGAAGCTTTGATAACATTTCATTGGAATTATATGCGCAATTTAATATAGTAAACTCTAATCTATCTTTAATTGAGATAATTAAATCTTTATAAGGCTTATTATCCTTATTAAATAAAAAATTTATTGGATTAAATTTTTTATTTTCAATATCATCTTTTAAATCGTCTACAGCATCTATAAGGTATATCCATTTACCAAGAGTGTATCCGAGATTATATAGATTATTTCTTAAAATTTCACTATCATCAATAAGAGGGTAAGGATATTCCTTTAATATATTTCCAACAATATCACTAAAGGGGTGTGAAATTTCATCTATATTAGAAAAATTTTTGTTATTCTCTAGCAATGTTAATTCTTTAAGATTTTTTTCTATAATACTAGATATGGTCTTAACGGACTTATTTAACTTTTTTTCATATGGATATAAAATTTTTTCTAGTAGTTTACTTTTTATCTTATTATCATCTTGAACATCATCTTTAACCTTAAAATAATAAAGAGAGAGATTCATTGCAGCTGCATAGTCTATAGAATCGTTATTTATAATTATTGGTTTCTTTTCAAAGGGATGTGGAAGGCAGCGTTTAATCTCAACTGAGGGTTCTTTTTCTGATATTGAATCAAGTAATACTGCAAGAAAAGCCATATCATAATTTAATGTTAATCTAGGCAAATTGCCAATGTTTTTCTTTAAGCTCATGCATAATCCACAGTAATAACTCCTGAATTTTACATAATCCTTTATTTTTAGTTCGCTTTTTAATGGAGTTACATATCCAAACAATAAAAACACTCCTTAATTTTGTTTAATTTAATTATACAAAATTTAATATTTATTCACAATAAATAGAATGTTAATTTTATATATATTTAAGAATATAGTAAATTAAATTGGAAAAGGGAATAATAATGTTGTAAAATAAAAAAATATAAATAATAGCAAAATTATTTGTTAATAATAAAAGTATTGGGGGCAATAAAATGTTAGGTACAATTGTAAATTGTTTAGCCATTATTATAGGATCTATAATAGGGCTAACAATAAAGGGGAAAATAAGCAATAAAGTAAGAGTAACAATAATGAATGGATTAGGATTATGTACTCTATATATTGGTCTTTCGGGGGCTTTAGAAGGAAAAAATACATTAATAATGATAATTTCTATTGCATTAGGAGCATTAATAGGAGAATTAATTGATATTGATGGTAAGCTTACTAATTTAGGGGAAATGATTGAGAGGAAAGCAAATAAAGGTAACAATAGCCTTTCAATTGCAGATGGTTTTGTAACTGCAACTCTCTTATTTTGTGTGGGAGCTATGGCTATTGTTGGTTCTTTAGAAAGTGGTTTAAGCAATAATCACAGCACTCTTTTTGCAAAATCAATTTTAGACGGAATCAGTTCAATTATATTTTCATCGAGTTTAGGTATTGGAGTAATCTTGTCTTCAATAAGTGTTTTTATATATCAGGGAATAATGACCTTTGGGGCAAGTTTGTTGTCTAATATATTAAGTGATGTTGCAATTAGCAATATGTCAGCAGTTGGAAGTTTACTGATTGTTGGTTTAAGTTTTAATATTCTAAACATTACTAAAATGAAAATTTCTAATTTGTTACCATCCATGTTAATTGCGGTTCTCTTAAGTTTATTATAAAATTTATTTAAGTTGTGTACTCTATATGAAAGTAGAGTACACAACTTAAATAAAAAGAAAAAAGTATGTGAATTATTCGTGAGGGTTGAGTTTCTATTGTTGGGTTGAAAAGGTTTAATTAAAAGAACAAAGTGTAAAAAAAATGTAATCGAATGTCGAAGGAAGTAGAAAAATACGAATTTTATATTGTATTTAAAAATTATATATTGTATAATCTCAATAGAAATTCGACAGGAACGAATTTAACAAATTAATTTACATATAATCTAAGGAGGATTACATATGAAGAAAAAAGCAATAGCTTTAGCATTATCAGCACTAATGATTACTGGATTAGTAGGATGTGGAAATAATTCTGCTAAGGAAGGTTCAGGAGATGCACAACTAAAAGTAGGGATGGTTACTGATGCAGGAACTATTGATGACAAATCTTTCAACCAAGGTACTTGGGAAGGTATTTTAAAGGCTGAAGAAGAATTAGGAATTGAAAGAAACTACCTAAAGCCAGCAGG
>JAAYOT010000348.1 GCA_012520205.1 Clostridiales bacterium | reverse complement strand
GTAAGCGTAAAAAATTAAGTACCTAGATAGCATATCCTCCCAATTGATAAAATTAAGAAAAAGATTATTAATGGGAGGATATAATTATGTCTAGAAAATTAGATAATGCAACCTGGGAAGAATATATTAATAAATTTGATGCATGTAAGGGGACAATAACTGTTAAAGATTTTTGTATAGAAAATAAACTTACTAAAAGTCAATTTTATTATCATAAAAAAAGATTAGAGAAATCAGAAGTTGAGAATAACACACCTGTTTTTCATGCTATCTCTTTAGATAGTAAAGAAAAGACTATCAAAGAAAATACATTTGCTTTGAATGAAGTAAAAATTACAATAGGTAATGCTATAATAACTATACCTGTTAGTGAAGCTATTCTAATATCATCAATAGTAAAGGAGTTAGCTGCAAAATGTTAAATATAGATAAAGTAGAAACAGTTTATCTTGCCTGCGGCTACACGGATTTAAGGAAAAGTATTGATGGGTTAGTTATGATAGTTCAAAATCAATTCAAGCTAAATCCTTTTGAAAAAGCGTTATTTGTTTTTTGTAATAGACAAATGGACAAATTAAAAATTCTTCACTTTGACGAAGGTTTTTGGCTATATTATCACCGTTTAGAAGCGAATCGCTTCAAATGGCCTGCTACCACAGAAGAAGCATTGAAAGTAAATATAGAAGAATTACGGTGGCTTCTAAAGGGCTACGAAGTAAGAACAAAATCTAAGTTTAAACCTATAAAACAAAGTAATTATTTTTAAAAGTTTATCACTCCAAAACCGTTGAAAAACCTTTATTTTCAACGGTTTTTGTGATATAATAAATATATAAAATAAATCTAAAGAGGTAATCATGAATCACGAAATTTTAACTAATGAACTTGATGAAAATACAAAATTATTAATTGAAAAAATGGAAAAAGAATTAAACTCAAAAGATGAGGAAATAAGAAAGCTTAAAAACGAATTAAATTTCTTAAAAGCTGTTATAACAAATAAAAATAGAAAGATATTTGGAGTATCTAGTGAAAAGGCAGATGCTAATCAACTATCTTTTTTTAACGAGGCCGAAAAATATAGTGATTCAAAGGTGGAAGAACCTGCTTTAGAGGAAATTACATATAAAAGAGCTAAGAAAAATACATATACAGGAAAGAAAGATAATCTAGCAAACTTAGAAAGAGTTGTTATTGAACATAAATTAGAAGGTGCTGACCTTAACTGTAAAGAATGCGGAGAGCAATTAGTTGAAATAGGTGTAAAATCAAAAAAAGAGATAATTAAATATATTCCAGCTAAACTTATAGTTGAAGAACACGTGATTTACAGCTACGCTTGTAAATCCTGCGAAAAAGAAACCAGTGAAAGTAATATAATTTCAGCAGAAGCTCCACAAACTATTTTTTATAATAGTATGGCTTCTAATGAGTTAATTGCTCATACTCTTATACTTAAATATCAACATGCTATGCCTCTTTATAGACAAGAAAGCTATTTTGATATGATGGGTGCTACTCTTTCAAGACAAACTCTATGTAACTGGACTATGTCAGCAGCGGAAGCTTTAAAACCAATATATAACCACATGAAAAAAGAATTACTAAGCAGAAATTATATTCATGCCGATGAAACTACTCTAAGAGTAATTAATGATAATGGAAAAGATTCTAAATCTCAAAAATATATGTGGTTATATATGAGCGATACTAATTCAAAGCCGGTAATTTTATATGATTATCAAAGTACCAGATCCAGCTCTTGTCCTAAGAATTTCCTAGGAGATTTCAAAGGCTTTCTCCAAACGGATGGTTATAGTGGTTATAACTCCGTTACAAAGGCTACAAGGGTGTATTGCTTAGCTCACATAAGAAGATACTTCCATAATATAATTGTAGACTTAGATGAAGAAGCCCTAAAAAATTCTAGAGCAATAATAGGGTTTAATTATTGTGAGCAAATTTACAAACTTGAAAAAGAGCTTAGAGAATCCTTTTCAAGTAAGGACGATTATTATGATATTAGATTTAAAATAAGAGCTGAAAAATTAGCTCCAATTATAGATAACTTTATTGATTATGTTGAAAGAGAAATAAAAGATGCTCTTCCAAGAAGTCCGCTTGGTAAAGCACTTGATTATGCTAAAAAACATTTACCAGGATTAAAAAATGTACTACTAGATGGTTCTTTAGAAGTAGATAATAATGCAGCGGAAAGAGCTATTAAACCTTTCGTTATAGGTCGTAAAAATTTCCTTTTTGCAAACACTGCTAAAGGTGCAACTGCAAGTGGCAATATTTATAGCATTGTTGAAACTGCCAAGGCTAATAAATTAGTTGTAGAAAGGTATTTGGTTTATTTATTTGATAATCTATCAAAGATAGATGTATCCGATAGCGAAAGCTTAGATAATCTTATGCCTTGGTCTAATAAGATCCCTGAAAACATGAAAATTAAAGATAGGAAATAAATTAATCCTAGTAAAGCTTAATAAATT
>JAAYOT010000297.1 GCA_012520205.1 Clostridiales bacterium | reverse complement strand
AATCGTTTATAAAAAGTAAAGGATCAGGTAGTATTTTTCCAAGAAAACCACTTGAAAAAATCTCCACCTAAGCAATCCTTGACTTTTTCTATTTTGTCCATTGGCTTTTAAATACCAAAAGCCAACTAGAATAAAAATTAAAATTTATTTTGTCTTTTGTTTTTAAATTTTAATGGACAAAACATTTTAAATTTCTTAGCAACTTACTTTTTTATAAATTAAAAGATAGTTGTTCAGGTAATTCTGTGTTTATCACATCTAGATCAATTTCACCATTCAGAGCTTTTAATATTTCTTTAGCTATTGCTTCTATTACAGGTACTACAACTGAATTGCCTGCTTGTTTATATAGATGACTATCAGCTAAATCTGGAAGAATAAAATCTTCTGGATATCCTTGCAAATTAAAACACTCCCTTGGAGTTAATTTCCTTATTCCATAATCCGATTTGATTAATGGAACATTATGTCCACCTGTTCCCATATTAGCTGTCAAAGTAGGACATAAACCAGATTTGTTTTCTCTTACATATTTTCTCCTCCATTGATAAACTGTCTTTTGACTGGTTATGCTTTCTTCGAGTTGATCATAAAACTTATTCTTATCTTTTGTATAAAAGTATTTTTCATCTACCTTTAAATCAAATTTAATTACATCTGATAATTGTGTAGTTAATTTTATTGGTTTAGGAAAAGAGAATTTTTCATAATCTTCTTTATTCAAAAAAGCTACTATATAAATTCTTTCTCTATTTTGCGGTACATTTCCATAGTTAGCTCCATTTAAAACTTTGTCTTTTACATAATATCCATGTGCTTCGAGCGTTTCAAGGATAACTTTATATGTGTTTCCTTTATCATGTGAAACTAAATTTTTAACATTCTCAAAAAATAAAACCCTAGGTTTTTTATCCCTTATTAATCTTATTACTTCGAAGAAAAGATTACCGCGTTTATCTTCAAAGCCTTTTCTATACCCGGCAATACTAAATGCCTGACAAGGAAACCCTGCAGTAATAACATCAACATTCGGGATATCATCATTTTCTAATTCACGAATATCCTTTTCTATAAATGTATGATTAAAATTGTTTTTATAAGTTATACTTGCTCTTTCATCATATTCATTAGCCCACACAATATTAAATCCTGCTTTTTTAAATCCTAATTCTATTCCACCTACACCACTAAAAAAACCAGCTACTTTATACATTAAATCTCTCCTTTGCAGCGCGCCGCTTTTATAGGTTGGTTATAAAGGACTTAGAATGCCCCTTATAAACCCTCCTTATTTTCTTGTTATTTGCCCTGTTCTTAAATCAACTGAGGCATAATAATCCAGATTTCGTGGTTCTATAAATTTATTTATAATTGAAAATCTTGGTCTCCTACCCTGCATTTGTTGTTCTCTAAATGTTTGTGTTTTATTAACATATGTCTCATTTAAATCTTCTAATGGAATATCATATAAGTAAAACACATCATTCAATTTATCTAATCTTGCAAAATGTAATAAATCAAATTGCGATCTAGGACCAAATGAAGTCAAATCGTCATTATAGTTACTAGTTGCTTTTATTTGCACTTGTTCACCTAAATCAGTAAAAGCATCTTCAGAACCACGACCTACACTGTGTTCAAATCCATTTACATAACAAACTATAATCTCTGAAATACCTTCGTGTATATTTACACCTCTGCTACTTACTTTTCTTAACCTTAAATCTAACTCTTTCCATAAACTATAGATTTCTAAAATTTCTTCAAATAATTCTGTAGTAATTTTTGCCATAAGTTTTTAGGGGCATTATAAACATTATACATGCTTATTTTAACTTCTAAAGAATTAATTAATATGTCGTTTTATGAGTAGGCTTTATAAATTTAACCTTTTCAATCAATTTACATTGCTAATTTCTTCTGAATATTCTTTTCCATATACTCTTATTTTTTTCTAACTCTAACTGGTGCTTTAATTCTAATTTCTCTAACTCTTGTTGGTAAAGCCTTTCTTCTAATTCTTTAATCCTATTTTTTCCTTCTTCTGCTTCTTGATCTTTT
>JAAYOT010000296.1 GCA_012520205.1 Clostridiales bacterium | reverse complement strand
GTACAACAAAAACATATAAGGAAATAGCTGTTGAGGTTGGAAATGAAAAGGCATGTCGTGCTGTAGGAATGGCAAATAATAAAAATCCAATACCAATAATAATCCCATGTCATAGAGTTATTGGATCAAATAAAAAACTAGTGGGCTATGCTGGAGGATTAGAATTAAAGGAAAAACTCTTAAGGTTAGAAAAAAATATTCGTAAAAAATAATAAAAATAAAAGGTTCTGTTTCGGCAGTTCCTTTTTTATTTTAATATTAAATTAATTACATATTCCCTTTAATTATTCCTAAAAATAATAATTAAATTAGATTTATTATAGAAAGTATTAACAAAAAGTTAACAAATGTAAGAGAAATTTAAAGAAAAAAATCAAATTATGTACAAAAAAACTATGTTTTTGTCTTGAATTCCGTTGTATAATAATTAAATAAAATAAAATAGGGGGCAAACATATGAAAAAAATAAAATCAGCTAATAAATCAAATAAGTCTATGAAATATCAGTTAAGGCTTCTTTTAATTATTACAGCTATTATTCCAATTATTTTAATTGAAGCAGTAAATATTAATTATCTTAGAAAGAATATTGAAACACAAAGTTCTCTCATAATGGCAAATGAGGCTAAGGCAATAAATAATGCCATAGCTAATGGAAATGATAAGATTTTTGCTGACCTAGAAAATATATCATTAGAGAAAGACTTTATGAATTTACAAGGAAGTAACAAAACTAATGAAATAGAAGGTGTACAAAAGGCATTAGAAAATTATCAAAAGGTAAATTCTGATATTGTAAATGCTACCATGGGAACAGGGGATGGTAAATTCTTAATGGCACCGCACCAAGAAATTGATAAGACCTTTGATGCAAGAACTAGAGGCTGGTATAAAAATGCTATTGATAATCCGGATAAAGTGATTATATCAGAACCATATGAAGATATAGTTACAAAGAAAATAGTTGTTACATATTCCAAGGCTTTTAAAAATGAAGCAGGGGAAGTAATTGGGGTAGTATGTTTTGATAAAAATTTAGATATCCTTTCAAAACTTGTAAATAGTGAAACATTAACTAATGGTTCCTTTGCTCTTGTCTTAAGCAGTGAAGGAAAAATAATTGCTAGCAAGGATTTAGAATTAATAGGAAAGGACTCATCTGAACTTTCATGGATAGAAGACATCAATGCCTTAGAATTTGAAAAAGATATTAGCGTAAAAATTCAGGGAGAAAGTTATTCAGCCTATAAGGTATTAGATGAGGAAAGTGGAATTGTTTCTACTGTACTTATTCCAAACTCAGAATTAAGAGGGAAAGTATTAGAAGGAATAAGTATTCCCTTTGCCTTATTTGTTATTACAATAATAGTAAGTGCTGTTTCTTCAAGTTTATTTACAAAGAAGCTTACAGACCCTATGAAGAAGGTTAATAGTGCTTTAAGTAAAATTAAAGATGGGGACTTTACAGTAAGTGTTAAAGAAGATAATAGATATACTAAAGAAGTAAATTCTATGATAGCAGGGCTAAATACCTTAGCTGGAACTTTAGGAATATTATTCAATGGAATAAAAGAAGCATCAGGAAATGTAGATGAGGGAAGTACTTCCCTATTTGAAATAATAACAGAATCTAGCAGAGTAGGAGAAGAAGTTGCAAAATCAGTTCAGCAAATAGCTATAGGAGCTG
>JAAYOT010000295.1 GCA_012520205.1 Clostridiales bacterium | reverse complement strand
TACCTGGCCCATCTGCTTTCTTTTCAGCAAATTGGCCAGCTAGATTATAAATTTGACTTCCAGCTATTGCTGCAATAAATGGAGTGGTCGCTGTTGCATAAACTGCCATTACCCCTCCCAAGGAACAACCTGCACCAGTGATCTTTTGCATAAAATTAGATCCCCCATGGGAATATACTAGAGTATCACCGTCAGTTATCAAATCTATTTGTCCTGATACTGCTATAGCTCCACCTGTCCATTTAGCTAGTTCAATAGCAGCTATTTTTGCATCCTCTACTAGATTGGTAGAATCAACACCTCTTACTTGGGAATTCCTCGTTCCTCCATCTAATTCCCATAGTCCAGCTAGGGCAATAATTTCTGAAGCATTTCCTCTAATAATACTAGGTTTGCAATCCTTAAATTCCTTTAGTAGCTTAGTTCTAAGGGAACCAATACCTATTGCAACTGGATCTAAAACCCATGGTTTTTTTATATCATATAAAATTCTACCTAGATGGCCTAATGTCTCTTCATATATAGGTAAAAGAGTTCCAACATTTATATACATGGCCCCTCCCGCATTAGCCAAAACTTCTCCCTCATCTGGTAAATATACCATAGCTGCCGATCCTCCCACTGCCAGCTGGGCATTTGCTACAAAATTAATGGTTACAGAGTTAGTAATAGATCCTGCCATAGGGTTGCTCTTTTTTACAGTCTTTACTGCCTCAATAATTTGTTCTTGAATTTCTTGTTTTTTAACCATTTTTCCATCTCCTTTTTAGGATGTATTTACTTCCAACTTTATCTTCCTTCAATGCCTACTTTATAAATTTTATAAGTTTACTGAAATCTTTAAGATAAATATCTGCAAACTCTATTATCTTTTCTAAATCTTTTTTAGCATAATTATCTTCCATAGCTACTACATTTAAACCCGCCACTTTAGCAGCTTCCATACAATGTAGGGAGTCTTCAAATAAAAAGATTTGATCAGGCTTTATATTTAGCCTTTTAGGTAAAAGTTTAAAAAACTCTCCATTGTCCTTGCTTAAGTTTGTATTTTCACTGGTTTGTACAAATTCAAAATAATCATATATACCATATCTATCTAAAACTGAAAATATTAATTTCTCATCTATTACACTTGCTATTGCAAGTCTTATATTTTTACTCTTTAAAGTTTTTATTACTTCTATAACATAAGGTTTTAGTTTGCATCATTTTTATAGTATGAAAATAATAATTCATCTAATTCATCTTTTATTTGTAAAGAAGTTTTCCTATTTTATACTCTTCTTTCATATAAGAAATACCTTCCGTCACTGTAAGAGTTTCCATAGCCTGGTTTAAATCATCCCTAGGACTAATTCCCTGAGATATTAAATAATTTTTTCCTAAGTTTCTCCAAAAGTCTATGGAATCTATTAAAGTTCCATCTATATCAAATACTGCAGCTTTCATGTGATTTTCCTTTCTTGTTTAGTATTGAACCAGAGATAGATACAATGGCTGATGTAACCACTGGCAATACAAATGCTATTAATAATTTATCAGCCATGAAAAATGGTACTCCTGAGACTACTCCAACTATAGCTGCCACCAATGCAATGTTTTCTGTTAAATTATCATTAAAAAGCCCAAAGAACAAGGGAAAAAATACTCCTGCACATACTAAATCTGCAACAAAGAAGAGATAAAGAACACTATATCCCTTTGAT
>JAAYOT010000294.1 GCA_012520205.1 Clostridiales bacterium | reverse complement strand
TTGGAACGTCCCCTGAATTTATATTTTCTAAATCACTCATTGCAGAACTAATGGCTAAATATGCACTATTTGATTTAGGTAGAGTTGCTAAAAAAATAGTTAATTCTGATAATATTATTTGTGCCTCTGGCAAGCCAGTTTTTAATACAAGCTCTATTCCCGAATTAACTACTGATAAGGCATTAGGATAGGCTAATCCTATATCTTCTGCTGCAATTATTGAAATTCTTCTAATGATAGCTTGAAGATTACCTCCCTTTATTAATCTTGCTAAATAGTGGATAGCTGCATCTGGATCACTGCCCCTTATACTTTTTTGATATGCGCTTAATAAATTATAATATTCATCACCTGAAGAATCGGACCTCATATGAGATTGCCCTAAGTTTTCAATATATTCTACTGAAAGTTTAATAGTAGGGCTTAACTGAGAGTTTATAGCTAATTCTAATATGTTGTACGCTTTTCTATAATCTCCCTGGCATATATCAGCTATATAAGAAATAGCTTCATCTGTATATTCTATGTTTAGACCCTTCTCTTTTGCTCTTTCAATGGCTTTTACTATACCTTCCCTTATATCTTCTTTTTTTAATGGTTGAAAGTTAAATATATTGCATCTACTGATTATTGCTTTATGCAGCACAAAATATGGATTTTCCGTTGTACTTGCTATTAAGGTTATTTTTCCGTTTTCTATAAATTCCAGTAAGGATTGTTGCTGCTTCTTTGAAAAATGCTGAAGTTCATCAATATAAATTACCACTCCGCTATAGCCTAGTAAGGTATCTAAATCAGAAGCTATTTCTTGAATATCCTTAACAGTAGCAGTTGTAGCATTTAATTTATAAAACTTTCTATCAACATAATTGGCCATTATATTTGCTAAAGTAGTTTTACCCGTTCCTGGAGGCCCGTATAATATGCAATTGGGAATTTTCTTATTTACTATTAAATTATATAAAGGCTTTCCTTTGCCTATAATATGCTTTTGACCTATAAAATCCTCTAAGGTGCTAGGCCTCATTCTCTCTGCTAATGGTTTCATCCTTTGCCCTCCATTTTTAAATTTTATCTAAAACCTTCACTTAATTCTTTAGCCTTTTCAAGGTTTTCATATTCAGTAAAGGACTTTATATAGTAATTTCCTTCTTCTAAACTTAAAATAACTTCAACGGGAACATTTTCTCCAACAGCTTCATCACTACCCTCTTCACCTTCGTGAACTTCTAATGCCTCCGCCCTCATATTTAATATTAAAGCTACTTTATAAAGATCATCATCATCCTTTGTAATACTAACTATTTCACTTTGGTACTCTTCCATTTTAAGTTCACCAATATATAAACTATAGAATTCAACATAATTGCAAACATAAAAGTTTTTTTCGCTTATATGTTTACTTACTTTCTCATCATAACCTTTGTCATAGGATAAGACTAAATCTATAGTTTCCTTTATTTTTTCCTCTTCACTCTTTCCTGTTTCAGCCTTATTAGCCGTACAGCTAAATAATAAAGCAATAGTAAAAATTAATATTAAAAGCTTTAATATATTTTTCTTCATAAACCCTCCCATTATAATTGATTCCATTTTATAATATCATATTTTAACCATATATTTATATAAAAAAAGGGCTAAGGCCCAACTATCTATGTAAAATATAATATAAATTCTACATGAAGGGGGCTGTCTTGCGACAGCCCCCTTTAAATTAATTGTATTTGTATATTATTAGTTTATTTCTAATATTTATTTTTGTTTATTGTTTGTTTTTTTAACTTTTTTATTTCCTTCATATGCATTGATATACATTTGTCTGATTTCACTGAATAATGGATATCTTGGGTTTGCTCCAGTACATTGATCATCGAATGCTTGTTCTACCATTTCATCTAATGTTTCATAGAATTTATCTTCTGATACTCCAGCATCTTTTATTGATTTTGGCATACCTACTTTTTCTTTTAAGTCATCAACTGCTTTTATTAATAATTGAACTTTTTCTTCTTCAGTGTTTCCACCTAATTGTAAGTAATCAGCAATTCTTGCATATCTCCAAGCAGCATTTGGATATTTATATTGTGCAAAAGCAGCTTGTTTAGTTGGAGCATTTTCTGCATTGAATTTAATTGTTTCATTTAATAATAATGCATTTGCCATTCCGTGTGGTAAGTTGTGGAATGCACCAAGCTTATGAGCCATAGAGTGACAAATTCCTAAGAAAGCATTTGCAAAAGCTAATCCTGCCATAGAAGCTGCATGAGCCATTTTTTCTCTAGCCTTAACATTTGTAGCTCCTTCATTGTAAGCTTGTGGTAAATATTTAAATACCAATCTTATTGCTTCTAAAGCTAATCCATTTGTATATTCTGATGCCATTATTGATACATAAGCTTCTACAGCGTGAACTAATACATCGATACCTGATGCTGCTGTTAATCCCTTTGGCATTGACATCATAAGTTCTGCATCAACTATAGCCATATCTGGAGTTAGTTCATAGTCTGCTAGTGGATACTTAACTCCTGTTGTTTCATCAGTAATAACAGCAAATGGTGTTACTTCTGATCCAGTACCTGCTGATGTTGGAATTGCAACCATCATAGCCTTTTGTCCCATAGTTGGGAATTTGTATATTCTCTTTCTTATATCCATAAATCTCATAGCTAAGTCTTCGAATCTTACTTCTGGATGTTCATACATTACCCACATAATCTTAGCTGCGTCCATTGGTGATCCTCCACCTAATGAAATTATCATATCTGGGTTGAAGGATAACATTTCTTCTGCACCCTTTTTAGCACATGCTAATGTTGGATCTGGTTCAACATCTGTAAATACTCTGAATTCTATTCCGTATTTTTCTAATTCTCTAACTATTCTATCTGTGTA
>JAAYOT010000293.1 GCA_012520205.1 Clostridiales bacterium | reverse complement strand
TTTACAGTAAGAACATCTAAGTGATCATTTATCCTTTCAATAACCTTAGGATTTGAATCTAATAATGTTACATCAATTCCTTCACTTATCATATTTTCGGCTAACTTATAACCTAGCTTTCCTACACCTACTATCATTACCTTCATGATAAATACTCCCTTGCTTATTTAAAGCTTCAATCTAATAATTATTTTTTATTCTTATTATGTCTATTTATTAACTAAATAATTTATATTACTAAATAAATAGAATAAAACAATTAAACTAATATTACCTTTCTATGGACAAACACACAAGTTTTTAATTTGTTCAAATTTACAATAAATTGATGGTTTTACAAATCTATTTAAAACTATTACCTTCTCTCTTTGTTAATCAAATTATTTCTCCTAAATCCCCCCCTTTATCTTTAAAAGTTATTAGGGCAATAAAAAATAGGATATGCATTACATCCTAATAATACATATCCCAATTTTTATTTAATTAGCATTAATTATAAACTTTTCTATTAGTTCTGCAACTACACCCTCATTATTGTCAGCCTTTGTTGTGTAATCACAAATCTTCTTTATATCCTCTACTGCATTATTGGCTGCAACTGATAATCCCGCTACTTTAAGCATGGACATATCATTATAATTATCTCCCACTGCAATAGTATCTTTTATATCTATATTAAGCATTTTGGCTAAGTCTATTAAACCCTGCCCCTTATTTACTCCTAATGCATTAAACTCCATATAACGATTAGATGAATAACTTACATCACAGAAGTTATCAGTAATCATTTTTATTTCTGCTTCTAAAGACATTAAGTAGGGAACATCTGTATTTTGAAATAATATTTTTGAAATCTCTTCCTTCTCCAAAAAGTCTACTGTATTTTCACTCATTATTGTATAATCGAAATTTAGGTACAATAGTCTTTCTCTCTCGCTTTCAGAGACATTATAAACATAAACCTTTTCCTTAGTATAAACATGTTGGCAAACATTCTTTGTTAATCCAAATTCAAATATTTCCTTCATCTTACTAAAGCTAATACCTCTAAATTTAAGCATTTTATTTCCATGATTTTCTGTTATAGCTCCCCCATTGAAGGATAGTACATATTCATTTTCCTTATCATATAAACCTAGGGTCTGTAAATCTTTTTGAATAGACTTATAGCCTCTTCCTGTAGCTGGTACGAATTTAACCCCATACTCTTCTTTTGCTCTTTTTATCATCTCAATATTTCTTTTACATATTTCATGATTATCATTAAGCAGCGTTTCATCCATATCACACGCAATTAGTTTGTATCCCATAGCAAAATCCCCCTTGTCCAATTAATAATCAATATAGTTAAATTCTATCTTTTATTAATTAATGAGGCAACTGATTTACAAAAATTGAAAATATTTATAGAAAATTTGCTTCTTATAACCAATATCACAATATTTAAAATAATACATATTATAGTGCTATAGGAATTTTTGAAAGGATGAAAAAAACTTGTATAATTCTTATGACCCTTATCACTATTGGGTAAATATACCAAGAGATAACTCAAATTATATGCGTAATCCTTCCGACTGGCATTCATGGCTTAATCAAGTTAATGAATCATTATGGAATTATCGATATGAGCCTACTGCTTATGAGCCCATTGCTGATGAGGTTAAGCATGACCCATTTGACTATTTAGAAATGGGAACTAGTACTGCTACAGATCATGGACCAGCTCCTTTTGTCATTAATATTGATGATGCTACTACAAGAAATAATACTTTCCGTACTGCCTTATGGACAGGTAACCACTTACAAGTAACCTTAATGAGTATCAATGCTGGGGATAGCATAGGTTTAGAAATTCACCCTGATGTTGATCAGTTTTTACGTATTGAAGAAGGCGAAGGTATTGTTAGAATGGGACCTACTAGGGATAGTTTAGACTTTGAAAGAAGGGTTTCCGATGATTTTGCAATAATGATACCTGCTGGAACATGGCACGATCTTATTAATACAGGTACTGAACCTCTTAAAGTGTATTCTATATATGCACCACCTGAACATCCTCATGGCACAGTTCATCAAACTAAAGCTGATGAGGCTGCTGCTGAGGGAAATCAAAGAAAATATTAATTAAGGTAGTAAAAACGTAGATAGAGTTTAGTCTATCTACGTTTTTATTTGAGATTCACCTATCCTAAATAAGCCTTTTGAATGTCCATATTATTTCTCATATCATCTGAAGCTCCTGATAAAACTACATTTCCTGTTTCTAAAACATAAGCTTTATGTGATATTTTTAGTGCCATTCTTGCATTTTGTTCTACTAATAATATAGTTGTTCCCATTTTATTAATTCTTCCGATTAAATTAAATATTTCTTGAATAATAAGGGGGGCAAGGCCTAATGAGGGCTCATCTAACATTAATAATTTAGGACTGCTCATCAATGCTCTTCCTACTGCAAGCATCTGCTGTTCTCCACCTGATAAAGTACCAGCCATTTGTTTGCTACGTTCCTTTAATATGGGGAAAAGTTCATATGCCTTTTCTAAATTATTCTGTATTTCCTGCTTAGAATTTATAGTAATGGCTCCCATCATCAAGTTTTCATAAATACTCATCTTAGGAAAGACCTGTCTTCCCTCTGGACATAAAATTAACCCACTTTTAACTATTTTTTGCGGCGGCTTATTTGTAATATCTTTTCCATCAAATATGATTTTACCGCTCTCAGCTGGTATTATTCCAGAAACTGAATTCATCAAAGTACTTTTTCCAGCACCATTACTACCAATTAAAGTTACTATTTCACCTTTTTCTACTTCCAAGCTAACTCCCTTTAAGGCTTTTATACTTCTATAACTAACTTTCAAATTCTCAATTTTCAAAAATGACATTACTCTACCTCCACTCCTAAGTAAGCATCGATAACAGCTTGATTTTTCTTAATTTCTTCTGGAGTTCCACTAGCAATGATTTTACCATGATCCTGCACATAAATCTTATCACAGATATTCATAACAAATTTCATATCATGCTCTATAAGTAAAATTGTATAACCAATATTTTTTAGATTTATTATAAAATTTAAAAGCTCCGCTGTTTCTTGTTCATTCATCCCTGCTGCAGGCTCATCAAGGAGAATTACTTTAGCTCCAGTTGCCATTGCACGAACAATTTCCAATCTACGTTGTAGGCCATAAGGCAGGTTTCCTGCAAGCTCATCTGCATAAGAAGCTAATCTTGAAATTTTCAACAAATTCATACTTTCCTCTGTAACCCTTTTCTCTTCTTTATTTCTTTTCATAAGTCTAAGAAATGCGTGAAGAAAATTAGCACGAACCTGTAAGTGCCCGCCAATTTTAACATTATCCAAGACAGTAAGATCATTAAATAATCTTATATTTTGAAATGTTCTTGTAATTCCAAGCTTTGCAAGATCATAGGGTTGTTTTCCAGTAACATCCTTACCCTTGAAAAAAATCTTTCCACCTGTAGGAGAATAAATTCCTGTAATAACATTAAATACTGTTGTTTTACCTGCTCCATTAGGTCCAATTAGTCCAACAATTTCATTTTCTGGAACAGTCAAACTTACATCAGATATAGCTGTAAGTCCACCGAAACGCTGTAAAATATTTTTTAATTCTAATATCGGTTCCATATTCTATATCACCTTCCCGTACTTCTCAAAAGCTTTTTCTACATCTGGTTCATCAGGCACTGCATATTTTTTCTTTAAACCTAATAATGATTTAAAGCTAGTGTTGCCACAAATCCCCTTAGGTTTGAAAATAGTCATAAATACTATTACTAATCCGTAAACAAGCATACGAGTTTCTGATAATTGACGAAGAACCTCTGGAATAATAGATAAGGCAGTAGCACCTATTATACTCCCTGGCA
>JAAYOT010000292.1 GCA_012520205.1 Clostridiales bacterium | reverse complement strand
CTCCACACTCAGCACTCCACACTACCAATGCTCCACACTCAGCACTCCACACTACCAATGCTCCACACTACCAATGCTCCACACTTCCTAATCCTTGCTTCCACCTGATATAGTATCATACTTTTCTCTATATTTTAATCTATTTTTTCTAATTTATTACTGACTAAGTCTTAAATGTTTTATCATAAGCTGGATGTTTCTATTACCGTTAAATTCGTTAATTCCCGGGTAATAAACTATATCTAGTTTTTTGTTTAAATAACTGCTTTCAACTGCCTTTATAAATTCTTCTTCGTTATATTCATTGATTATCTGTTCCTTTAGATCATCTAAATTGTTAAAACTTATTCCATCTATATATAAAATTCCTCCATTATGTTCAAATTTGAACCTTAACTTTAGATAGTTTTTTTCTTTTCCAATAAGCCAAATTCTTTCAGCAAATAGATTTCTCACTGCAAAAAGCGGACTTGGATTTGCCTTTCCATAGGGTTTTAATTTATTTATAGTATTAATAAGATCCTCATTTAAATAGTTGACTTTAAGTTCTGAATCTATTCTAACTATAGGTAAAATATCTTCCTCTGTTAATTCACATATAGAATTTAGCTTTCTTCTTAGGGGCTCTATATTTTCTTCCCTTAAAGAAAGACCTGCCGCCATGGGATGTCCCCCAAACTTTTCTAAAAGTTCCCTGCACTTAGTTAATTCTTCATTGATATTATAATTTTCAATTGATCTTGCTGATCCCTTAGGCATCTCTTTCCCTCTAGTTATTACAATAGCAGGCTTATGAAACTTTTCTTTTATTCTTCCTGCTACAATTCCAGCTATACTTTCATGAATTTCTTCATCGTAAACTACTAATACTTTATCCTTTGACTTTTCTCTTTCTAATTTCTCAATAATTCTTTTAGCACCTTCTTGAGTTAAATCCTGTCTTTCCACATTTAATTTATGAAGAGTACTAGCTAATTCCTTTGCCCTTTCTATATCTTCTGTAATTAAAAGTTCTACCGATAGAGCTGCTGTTTCTAACCTGCCTGTAGAATTTACACAAGGACCTATTACAAAACCTAAATGATATTCTTCAATTTTTTTATTTTCTAAGCCTGTAACCTTATATAATTCTTTTAGTCCTATATTTTCAGTTTTGCTTAATATTTCTAAACCCTTTTGAACAATAATCCTATTTTCATCAATCAAATCTACTACGTCACATACTGTTGCAATAGCAGCATATTGTAGCAGATTATAAAGTTTACTTTCATCTATATTAAATTCCTTAAATAAACATTGGGATAGTTTTAAAACAACCCCTGCACCACATAATAATTTAAAGGGATATTTACAATCTAATCTTTTAGGATTAATTACAGCATCGGCTTTTGGAATAGTAGGCACAAACTCTCCCTCTTCATTTTCTATTAAAGGTATATCATGATGGTCTGTAACTATAACATCCATACCTAATTCTTTTGCTAAATTTATTTGTTCAAAACCTGATATTCCATTATCACAAGTTAAAATAACTTCATAGCCTTCTTCCTTAAGCTTTTTTATTCTCTCACTATTTAAACCATAGCCCTCATCTTCCCTATAGGGAATATGATAACCAAAATTTGCCCCAACTTCTTTTAAGGCATTATAAAGTATTGTTGTACTTATTACGCCATCACAGTCATAATCTCCATAAATAACTATTTTTCTATTTTCTAATACAGCACTTTTAATAATCTCTACTCCCTTATCCATATCTTTTATAAGGTATCCATCGTAAAGATCTTTTATTGTTCCATAAAGAAACTTTTTTGCAAGCTCCACATCATCAATAGACCTATTTGCTAAAAGCCTTAATAATAGTGAATTTTCTTCAATAGAATTAGAGAGCTTTAAAAAGCTCTCTCTTTTATTTGTCATTATCCATTTTTCTTTCATCTTCATGCACCTATTTAAATAGCATAGCCTTTTTAATTTCTTCAACCTTTCCTTCTGAAATATGTGATAAAATTTCAAAAGCAAAAGGAATAGCTGCTGCAGGTCCCCTTCCTGTAATTATATTTTTATCTACAACTACTAAATCTTCTTTAAAATTACAGTCTTTAATTTCGTCTTCAAAACCTGGGTAACATGTCATATTAACACCTACTGTTATTCCAGCTTTTCCTAGAGAAATTGGTCCTGCACATATTGCACATATATATTTATTTTGGCTATTGAATTTTTTAATAAGTTCTATAACTCTTTCATTATCTCTTAAGTTTGTTGCTCCTGGCATACCTCCTGGTAATATAAGAAAGTCATAGTCTTCTATTTCTTTATCCATAATATTCTTATCTGCCTTAACTACAATATTATGAGATGAAGTCACTTCTTCACCTTCTAGTGAAAAAGTATTGCAAGTTACCTCTGCCCTTCTTAAAATATCAACAACTGTTAATGCTTCTAAAGTTTCAAAACCATTTGCAAGTAAAACTGCAACCTTTGCCATACAAAAACCTCCTTAATATATAATTTCCTTTATTTCATCCTCTAGGCCCATAGTCATAATACTGCTTCCCTTACCAGCTCTATTTTGAAGCTTAATAGTATCAATTTCTATTTCTTTTCTTTCTTTATTTTTTGTTATAACTTCAATCTTATTATAACTTGTAATAGCAATTTCATCATTTAATTTACTATTTTCTTCGGATACTACCTGCCCACAAATGACTTCATCATTTTCTTTTAGGCTTATGCCTGTTACACCTGCTGCTACTCTACCCATTGGATTTATATTATCAGATGAGAACTTAATTCCCATTCCCTTCTTTGTTATTATTAATATTTCTGCTGTAGCTTCAGTAAAGACACCTACAGATATAACTTCATCATTTTCAAATTTAAACTTATATGCTACTTGAGATAAATAATTTCCATCAAATTCTGAAAGATAAGTTTTCTTTACCATTCCCTTTTTAGAGAACATGTATATTAGCTTTCTTTCACTAAAATCTTTAACAGAAATTAGTTTTATTATTTTCTCATTCTTTTCTAAATCATCAATAATTGTTCTTAAAGAAATTTCTTCTTCAAGTACACCTCTAAGTATAAAAGCTGGTATTTTTATTACATTTCCCTTATTAGTAAACATTAATAATTCACTTAAAGTATCTGTATTTACTTTCAAGTCATCCTTTTTTCTTATTTTATTGAAAGCTTTTATAATTCCTTTATTATTTATTCCAATATTAAATTCTACATATTCTAATTTATCAATATATTCTACTTCTGTTACTTCATCTTTTGCTGATAAATTAAATAAGGAAACTGGAAGTATATTTCTTGGCTGATCTTCTATTTCTGGAATTTCTAAATCAAATATTAAGCCCATCTTAGTTTTAAACTTAATAAATTCCTTTTCATCCTCTTCATTAAGAATTATAAGGCTAACTACTTCGTCATCACCTTTAAGTTTAAGAGCTTGAAGCTTGCTATAGTTTGTTTGGAATTTATCTAAGGAACTTTTCTTTATTCCACCTTTTGATGTTACAAACTGCAGATATTTATTCGGCATAAAATTATCTACAGAAAAGACTTCTACTATTTTTTCCTCTTCAAGATTTAAGGTTTTAATTAATCCCTCAATTCTTTCTCCCTTTTCTCTCCATCTTCCTTCTACAATGTTTACAACCTTTGTTTGATACATATTTCCCTTATTTGTAAACAATAACAAGTTATGAGTAGTATTTGACTCTATTAAGAACTTTAATTCGTCTCCTTCTCTATATTCAATAGCTTCTACATCTGAGTTTGCCCTATTATAAGCCCTTGTAGATATTCTCTTAATAAAACCTTCTTTAGAAAGAGTAATCATTACATCTTCCACAACTATAAGCTCTTCAATATCTATTTTAGCTTCTTCATCATCTTTAACAATATCTGTTTTTCTAGCACTGCCATATTTTTCAGCTACTTCTTTTAATTCAGCTTTTACAACCTTAAATAATTCTTTTTCCTCTGATAGTATTTTCTTTAATTTTTTTATAAGTTTTTCTAATTCATTATATTCCTTCTTGAAAACTTTTATTTCTAAACCAGTTAACCTATAAAGCATAAGTTCAAGAATTGCTTCAGTTTGTATTTCTGTAAAGCCAAACTTATTCATTAGGTTATTTCCAGCATCTTTTTTAGACTTTGATTCCCTGATTGTTTTTATAACATCATCTAAAACATCTATTGCTTTAATAAATCCTTCAACAATATGGAATCTTCTTTCTGCTGTCTCAAGTTCCTTCTTTGTCCTTCTTGTAATTATATCTTTTTGGTGATTAACATAATGATCTATTATTGTTTTTAGCCCCATTGTTTGTGGCTTACCATTAGCAAGGGCTACCATATTAAAACTTAAATTACATTGTAGTTCTGACCTTTTAAATAAGTATTTTAATACCTTATCTGCAGTATCCTTATCTGCAGATCTTCTAAGTTCAATAACTGCCCTTACACCATTTCTATCCGATTCATCTCTTATATCAATTATTGATTCTAAGGCTTTTGAGTGCTTTTTATCTCCTGTCATTTCAGAAATAGTTTGAAGAAGTTTTGCCTTATTTCTTCTAAATGGGAATTCTGTTATTACTATTCCCCATCTACCGTTTTCTAATTTTTCTATGCTAGTTTTAGCTCTAAGAGTTACCTTACCTTCCCCAGTTTCATAAGCAGATAGTAGTGAATTCTCACCAATTAAAATTCCTCCAGTTGGTAGGTCAGGTCCCTTAATATATTTCATTAAATCTTTCGTGGTCATTTCATTATTATCAATATAGGCTAGCACTCCATCTATTACTTCAGCTAAGTTATGAGGCGGAATATTAGTTGCAAGTCCAACTGCAATTCCAAAGCTTCCATTAACTAATAAATTTGGATACCTGCTTGGTAGAACAGTTGGCTCCATTTCACTATCTGAGTAGTTTGGAACCATATCTACAACATCTTTTTCTATATCCCTAAGCATTTCCAGAGCTATTGGTGATAGTCTGGCTTCTGTGTACCTCATTGCAGCTGCACCATCACCATCCATAGAACCCCAGTTACCATGACCATCTATAAGAGGTTCCTTTGTAGCGAAGTCTTGAGATAAAATAACCATAGCATCATAAACAGATGTATCTCCATGGGGATGATACTTACCTAAGATATCCCCGACTATTCTTGCTGATTTATAATAAGGTTTATCTGGGAAAGCCTTTAATTTATAAGCTCCATATAAGATTCTTCTATGAACAGGCTTAAGTCCATCTCTTACATCTGGTAATGCTCTATCCTTTGCAACTTCAATAGCATAAGGTAAATAGTTATCTGGCATTGCCTCTTCTAAAAGGATCTTTATTACATTATTATCCTTTGGTATATTGTTAACTTTCTTTGCCATAACATTTCTCCATTCTAACTATTTTAAAATTCACCGTACTTAGATATATAAGCTTTTCTAGGCCCAACAACATCTCCCATTAATAGCGAAACCATTTTTTCTGCCTTTGCAGCATCTTCAATAGTTACTTGAAGAAGAGTCCTTGTTTCTGGATTTAAGGTTGTTTCCCAAAGCTGATCTGGGTTCATTTCTCCAAGTCCCTTGTATCTTTGTATAAGAGCTCCCTTTCCTATTTCCTTCTTAACAGCTTCTAGCTCCTCATCACTATAGGCATATTTATAAACTTCTTTTCCTTTTACATTTTTATATACCTT
>JAAYOT010000291.1 GCA_012520205.1 Clostridiales bacterium | reverse complement strand
ATATTTTCTGATACTTCTTCTTGTTTTTAATAATTCAATCATCTTATATCCTCCTTTTGCCTAAGTTCTATATAAAACAATTATAGTATTATATATTTATTTTAGAAAGGAGATAATATTCTTCTATTTATTAGCATAATAATCTTCTGCTAGAAGTCCATAGATAGCAATATCACAAATACCTTGATTATTAATATCAGCTTTGCGTAATGTTCCTTCATATTGTAAGCCGCATTTCAACATTACCTTACCTGAATTAGGATTATTAAGGTCATGATGGGTTTCAATACGTTTAACCCCTACTTCCTCAATTAAGAACTTAATAATTCCCTTAAAAGCTTCGGAAGTTATGCCTTGCTGCCACCACTTCCTTCCTATGCAGTAACCAATCTGAACCATATCAATTTCTTCCCTCATACCCACAACACTGATACTACCAATAGGCTCATCACCATTTTCCTTTAATACAATTGCCCATTGATAGAATTTATTATCTGAGTAATTCTTAATCCATTCTGATAATAAACTTTCAGTTACCTCTACAGACTTATGAGTCGGCCAGGTTAAAAATTTTGTTACCTCTTTATCCTTTGCCCAATTATTAAACATAGCTTGTGCATCACCATCTTTAAATTTACGTAATTTTAGCCTATCTGTTTCTATTTCTAGAGTCCCCAAGTGTTTCATTTCCATCCCCCCAAAATTCAATTAATAACTTCGGATATTTTGTCATGCAAAACAAAAATATATTTTAAGTTTTGTATTGCAATATAGCCTTCATTAATAATAAAAAAGTAGTTAATATAACAGCGAATTTAACCAACCCCCTTGGCCTAGTAGTTATTCCAAGCCTAGTACTTCTTTGCACAGCTATTCCCCTTATGGAGCATTTCTATTTGTCGTAGCCTTTATCGCTCTTCTCTTAAAATATCCATATATACAGTGTCATAGAACTTACCTTTTAAATAATAGCTCTGCCTTCTTCTTCCTATTTCCTTAAAGCCTACTTTTTTATAGCAATTTATTGCTCTTTCATTAAAAGAAAATACTTTTAGCATTATATTATTTAAATTTAAATAATCAAATCCATAATTTAATAATAAGTTAAGAACTTCTTTTCCATAACCCTTATTACGATTTTCTTCGTCTCCAATAAATAATCCAACTTCCGCGCATTGCCTTAGCTGATCAATTTCATGAATACTGCAATTTCCAATTAATTTATCATCTTCTAGTCTCACTATGGCAAACTGATATTTATTAGAAATTTTCTTTTATCCATTCTTTTTCATCTTCCACAGATAAAATAAGATTAGAATTTCCTAATCCATTTGTTACATTAAAATCATTAAGCCATTTAGTATAAATTTCTGCATCTTCAATATTCATAGGAGATAAATATACTTTTTCGCCAACTAATTTTTTAAAATATTTCATTTACACACCTCCCTAAGTTCAAATTATAAGAAATCCATTTTCAATATAAAATCAATTATATATTACATTAACATTTATTACAATTACTGTAATAAATTTTCTAAAAATTGCATTTGTAATCTTTCATAAAGAAAAAATCCCTGTCCATTGACAGAGATTTCTTCTATAATAACGGGTTTTTATATGAAAAAAGTTTCTATAGCATACTTATGCTACTTATTACTTAGCTGTGCCTTATTCTTAAGTATCTTCTTTTCTTCAGCTGCCTTCTTTTTTTCAACTGTAGGCTTTTCTTCATGGATACTCTCTTCTTCTACTGGGCCCTCTTCTGTAACTTTGCCCTTAGAATTGTGAACTGCGAACCGATTAACTCTTCCATATAGCTCAGTCATTTCATATAACTCTTCTGCTAACTTATCATTTATATCCTTCTTAGATACCCTCCAAGTCCAGTTTCCTCCAAGAGTTGAAGGAATATTCATTCTAGCTTCTTTGCCTAGGCTTAAAAGGTCTTGCATTGTTGCAATAGCTAAATATGCCTTGCTTGACCAAATCCCTCTAAGCATGCCTTTTGCAATTCCTTCTTCATAAGTTAGGTTTAAATATTTAATTGCTTTCTTCCTTTCCTTTTCTCCAACTGAATTATACCATCCCATTATAGTTTCATTATCATGGGTTCCAGTATAAGCAACGCAGTTTTCAATATAATTATGAGGAAGATCGTGACTGTCACCATCACCAAAAGCAAATTGTAAGATTCTCATTCCTGGGAAACCTGTAGCTTCCCTCATTTCTATTACCTCATCTGTCATATATCCAAGGTCTTCAGCTATAATATTAATTTCTCCTAGAGATTCTTTTATAGCCTTAAAGAGCTTTATATCTGGTCCCTTTTTCCACTCTCCAAACTCTGCAGTTTTGTTTCCATAAGGAACTTCATAATAAGATTCAAAGCCTCTAAAATGATCTATTCTAACAACATCATATAGCTTAAAACTTTCTCTCATTCTATCTATCCACCAGGAATAACCATCCTTGTCAAGGTAATCCCAGTCATAAATTGGATTCCCCCATAGCTGTCCAGTTGATGTAAATGGGTCTGGTGGTACTCCAGCCACAGTTTTAGGAAGTAAATCCTCATCTAAATTAAAGTATTGTGGATTACTCCATACATCTGCGCTATCTTCTGCCACATAAATAGGTATATCTCCAATTATTTCAATTCCATTATCATTAGCATACTTCTTTAATTTATTCCATTGTTTAAAGAATAAATATTGGATATAACTCCAGTATTCTATTTCATCCTTTAATAATTCTTTATAATGCTTAATAGCTGATTTTTTTCTTAATCTTATATCTTCATCCCATTCCTGCCAGCTAACAAGATTAAAATGATTTTTTACTGCCATATATAAGGAATAATCCTCAAGCCAAAAATTATTTTCTAATTTAAATTTTTCAAATTCCTCATTATCTTCTTTCCTTGAGTTTTCAAAAGCTATTTTTAAAACCTTATATCTATTTACAAACAGCTTAGCATAATCTACTCTATTTTCATCAGATCCATAATCTAAATTAGCATAATCTTCTTTTTTTAATATTCCTTCCTCTTCTAAAATATCAAAATCGATAAAATATGGATTTCCTGCAAAGGCAGAAAAACTTTGATATGGCGAATCACCATAACTAGTTTGACCTAGGGGAAGGATTTGCCAATACTTCTGTCCACCTTTTTTCAAAAAATCTACAAATTCAAAGGCTTCCTTTCCAAAGGTTCCTATTCCATATTTACTTGGCAGAGATGAAATGTGCATTAAAATACCGCTACTTCTTTCCATAAATTCTACCTCTTTTTCTATAGACTTTTATTTTTTTAAATTTGTTGATTCTCTTCTTATTAACTCAGTTTCTAATATCATATGTTTATTTTCTGTTTTACCTGCAACTAAGTCTAATAATAATTCTACACTTAATTCAGCCATTTCAAGCTTTGGTTGTTTAACTGTTGTAATTGTAGGGCTATAAAATTCACTTATATCCATACCATCAAATCCAACAATTGAAATATCCTTACCAACTTCTAAATTACTATCTTTTATGGCCTTAGCACAACCAACTGCCATAATATCTGATATTGCAAATATTCCATCAATATCTATTTTTTTATCTAAAATCCTATTTATTTCATTATAAGCGCCTCTATAATCAAACCTTCCTAATAATCTTAAATCCTTATTAAATTCGATATTATTATCCTTTAAGGCTTTTAAAAATCCTTCCTCTCTTAGGGAACCTATCCCTAAATCATTTTCATCTCCTAGTACTATAGCAATAGACTTGCAGCCACATTTTATTAAATATTCAGTTGCTAAGTAAGAAGATTGTTCATTATCAATTGATACTGAAGAAAATTTTGAAAATTCCTTTCCACATTTGTTATTTATAGAAGTTAAGATTATAGGTACTTCAATATCATCAAAATCTTCATCTTTTATATTTTCAAAGTTTCCTCCCAAGCAAATTACACCTTGTAATCTTTTTTCTTTTACTATAGATATTAAATTTTTCATTTCATCTTCGCTTAAATAATCATGATGCTCTAATATCATAGAATATCCAGCTTTTGAGATTTTTTTGCTTATTAAATCTAACATTTCTGAGAAGAAGGGATTAAATACCCCTTTAATTAATACACCTATATTTTTTGTATTATTTTTCTTTAGATTTCTTGCACTATTATTAGGAATATAATTATTTTCTTTTATTACTTCTAAAACTCTTTCCCTTGTTTGATACTTTACATCTGGATGATTGTTTATTACTCTAGAAACTGTACTAACTCCAACTCCAGCAATTCTCGCTATATCTCTTATGTTTATCATCCCGACCTCCAAAATTCGACTAAATATTCGGCATCGTTTCCAATTTTACTAATTTTATTATAACCTATTCTTTAACTGAACCAGAAACTAAACCGCTTGCTATATATTTTTGGCAAAGCATAAATATTGTAACCACTGGCACTGTTGCCATTATGGCTGCTGCTGAATACATAGTCCAGTTTGCTGCAAAATTATCTTTAATAAACTTTTGCAAGCCTGTTGTAATTGTTTGAAGGTCTGCATTCTTTAATAAAGCTGATGTGAACATAAATTCACTATATGCTCCTATAAAGGAGAATAAAAATATTACAATTAACATATTTCTTATTAGTGGCAATATTATCTTTACAAAGGTTTGCCATACTGAAGCTCCATCTATATAAGCAGCTTCGACTAATTCATTTGGAATTCCATCTATAGTTCCTTTTAAAAGCCATATATTATAAGCACTTCCTCCAGCAAGGATTAAAATTAAGACCCAAGGCCTATTGCTTAAGTTAAAGGTATATACAATACCAATTATTGCAGGTAATGCCATTGTTGTTGGGAACATTTGAAGGATCAATAAGCTCATTAAACCATTTTTTCTTCCCCAGAATCTTAATTTTGAAAAGGCAAAAGCTGCTGGAATTGATAAGGCTAATTGAATAAAGGCTACTGTTGTACAAATTAAAAGAGAGTTTTTTACCCATGTTAAGAAATTTGTTTCGTCAATAAGCCTTTTATAATTCTCTAATGTCCATTCTGCGGGGAAAAATGTTGTTTGTGTAAAAGAATTTCCCTTTGCCATTGAAGCTGATACAACAGCTATAATTGGGAATAATGTTATAGCAATCATTATCCATATAAAAATTCTACCAAGCCAAAGGTTTCTAACTTCATCTGATCTTAATTTTTTCTTATATCTATACTTTTTTTCTTTTTGTGTATTATTAGTTAAATTTAAACTTGTTTGCATTTTAATCAACCTCCTCAAATTGGCCAGATGCTTTCATTTGTACAAATGAAATAGATGCTATAATTAAAAATATAATTATACTAAGGGCTGATGCTATATCATATCTACCAAATTGAATTGAAAGCTTATAGTTTACTGAAGCTAATATATCTGTATATCCAGCAAACTGGGTATCTAACCTAGCTGGGTTTCCTTGTGTAATTAAATAAGCTGAACCAAAATTATTAAAGTTAAATGCAAAACTTGAAATTATTAATGGATAAGCAGTCTTAGCCAAGGATGGCAAAGTAATGCTTGTAAATTGTTTCCACTTGCTTGCACCATCTACTTCAGCAGCTTCATAATATACTTCTGGAATTGCTGCTAAGGATCCCAAACATACATTCATCATATATGGGAAGCCTAACCATACATTAACCATTAATATACTTATCCTTGCTAAAGTAGGGTCAGTAAGCCATTTTATTGGCTCTTTTATTAAATTAATACTCATTAAAAAGTTATTTATTTGCCCGTAACTTCCATTTAATAATCCTTGAAAAGAAAGAATTGCTACAGCTGCTGGTAATGCCCATGGAAGTATTAATATTCCCTTATAAAAGTTTCTTTCTTTCATATTTTTATTATTTAATACAAGAGCTATTATTAGGCCTAAGAAAAAACAACCTAATGTTGATACTACTGCAAAAATCATAGTCCAACCAAATACAGGTAAAAAGGTTTGTTTGAAAGGACCATTCAAAACTTCTATAAAGTTTTTAATTCCAACTAGATTGACATTTCCCTTTGAATATAGGTTATAATCAGTAAACGCATAATATATAGTTGCAGCTATTGGCATTACTGTGAATATTAAAATTGAAACAAGTGCTGGAGCTAAGTAAAAATAAGCTTTACGACTTTTTCTTTTCATGCCCATTTAAAAATCCTCCTTTATTTTATAAAAGGGGCTGTCGCAGACCCCTTTGATATAAAATGTAGAATAAAGAAGGATCCTAATCCTACATCTTAAATTTCAACTTGTGCGACAGCACCTCATATAATTCCTACCTTTTTTATTGTAATTGGTTGATTCCTTCTTTTATTTGATCCACCATGTTTTGACCAGCTGTTTTAGCATCAACTTGGCCACTTGATAATAATTGTAAGTTATTATTAGCAGGTGTCCACATTGCTTGAATTTCTGGGATATTTGGCATTGGGTTAGCAGTTTTAGCTTGTTCCATAAATGCCTTAGTATAGTCATCTTTTACAACATAATCTTTAGCAACTGGTATTCTGTGTCCAGTATTGTAGACAATATCTTGACCCTTTTCAACAAACACTTCCATTAGATCCCATGCTACTTCTTGATTCTTAGAATTTCCATTAACAAAACCAACTTGAACTCCCATAAATGGTTGTGGAGCCTTACCTTCTAAAGTAGGCATTGGAATAACTTCAAAGTTAATTCCTCCCTCTTTAGCTGTTCCAACATCCCATGGACCTGAGATATAAAAACCAGTATTTCCTGCTGCAAAATCACTCTTAGCTATATCCCCAGTAATATCCGCAGCCATTAATTTATGTGTATTTACTAAATCATTAAGGAATTCTAATCCCTTTACAGAACCCTCATTTCCAAGACCTATATCTGTTGGGTCTAAAGTACCGTCATTATTCTTGTAAACATAACCACCGTTAGCTGCTAAAAATGCATATGAAAAATAGAAATTGTTTATATCATATTCAAATCCAACATCCTTAGCCATTTCAACTAATTCTTCCATAGTAGTTGGATTAGTCTTTACTAAATCCTTATTAACAAATAAAGCACTTGTTTCTTGTGCAAATGGAACTGCATATATCTTTCCATCTAAAGTTACAGCATCAACTACTGCCTCTGAAGTGTATTTATCAGCTGAAACCATTCCTGCTGGAACTTCTGCTGTTATTCCTGCTTTTTGATAAGTTCCAAGGTTATCATGTGGTACTCCTAAAATAATATCTGGACCATTATCACTTTGTGCTGCTTGTATCATAGCTTGGAAATCTCCCTGGTCTTCAACAACAGTTACTTCAACATTGTTTTCTTCTCCCCAGGCTTGTGCTACTTCTTCAAATTTTACAACTTCATCAGCAGATAAGTGGGACCAAACTGTAAGTGTTTTTGTCTCTCCACTTCCACCTTCATTGTTTTCTGTGCCTGACTTACTACCACAACCTACTAAAGTTGTTGCAGCTACTACCCCTGCAACTAAAAGTGCCAGTAATTTTGAACGTTTTCCCATAATAAACTCCTCCCAAAATTTTATTTTTTCTTTTATATATTTCATAAATCCTTAAATAAGGTTTATTACCCTTTCCGGTACCGTTTCCGATACTTTTTAAAAATTATTATTGAGTTTCATTTCCTTCCAATAAAGAAATAGTATTTTAAATTCAATAGCATCATTAAAGTTAGAAATATCATAATTAATTAACTTTTTTATTTTTTCTATTCTATAAAATAATGTATTTCTATGGATATATAGCTTGTCTGCTGACTCGCTAATCTTTAATCCTTCATTAAAAAATACTTCTATAGTTTTTAATAGATCTTCATCCAGTTTGGAAAACTTCTCATTATACTCTTTAAAAACTCTATTAGCAAAGCTTTTATCTGACTTTCTAATAATCTTTTCTAATAATAATGAATTTTCCTTATAAACCTTTGAATTTAAATTGTGTTTTAAACATATTTCAATATTGGTTCTTAGAGACTCAAATTTTTCTTTTAGCTCTTTATATTCATCTATTTTACAGAAACTTATATAACATTTTGCTTTAAATTCACTTTCTAATACATAATGTATTTTATTAATATCTTCATCTTTTACATCATTTTTACTTACAATTATTATATATTTGTCTTGAGTGATTATAGTACTATCATCATAAAAATATTCTTTTTGTAAAAGCTTTAGAACCTTTTTATGTTCCTTTTCTAAATATATAAGAATTAGTTTAAAGGGCTTGTAATTTATCACTTCCTTAATAAGGTCATCTGAAAATTCTTTTCCCTTAATTAAATCACTAATTATCTCTTCTTTAGATTTAACTGCATTTTTCAGTTCTTGTTCTAAGCAGTATTTTAACAAGCTCATACAATGGCTGTATTTCTCGTAAGTTTCCAAAGTTAATTCTTCCGTTGGCATTTCTAATATACTACTAATTATCCCTTTACTCTTTCCTTGCAAGAAATCAGCAATTACGGTTCCATCCTTTTCGCTTATTTTGAATGGGATCTGTATTTCATTTCGTATCTTATCAAAAGAATTCCTTAGACCATACATAATCTTCCCCCATTAAATAATACTATTCTCGGAAACGTTTCCG
Source organism: Clostridiales bacterium (assembly GCA_012520205.1). Lineage (GTDB taxonomy): Bacteria > Bacillota > Clostridia > Clostridiales > Clostridiaceae > Clostridium. Next base: position 1,100 of record JAAYOT010000291.1, on the reverse strand, counting down.
AAATTTCGAGAAAAATTTATAAATTAAACACCTGAACTATATTCATATTTAATTTATATTCAAATTATACACCTGTAATCGTTTTTGCTCAATAGTTTAAAAGCACAAAAAAAAGAATATTTTTTGTATAAATCCACAGTTATATTTTCCTGCTTATTAATTTAAATATAAAAGGATAACATAAGCAGATAAATTATCTTTTTATGTTATCCTCAATCAAACTTTTTATGCTAATTTATTTGTTAATTGATTTAATCATTTTATTCATTTCAATTAACTCAATTGCAAGATCCTTTATTGTTTCTGCAGATATTAGTTGATCTTCTGCATGCATTATTATTAAGGAAAATTCTAATTTTTCTCCCTCAGCTTCTTTAGTTATCAAGCCAGCGTGGGCATGATGTCCTTTAACTAAAAATTCTTTAGCTTCCTCAATTTTTTTCTCTGCTTCTTCGAAATTAAAGGCCCTTGCTTCTCTTATAGCTTCTATAGCTAAAGATTTTCCCATTCCTACATTACTTATTATTTCAAAAGCTACTAATTCTAATTCGTTCATAAATTATCCCCTTAATTAATAAATATTTATTGTCTTATAACAGATTTATTATACGCTTACGTTTGAATTTTCCGCTTCTGCTTGTTTTGCTGCTGCTCTATTAGATGCAATAACGAAAGGTGCATAAACAAGTGTACTAACTGCTAAACAAACAAATCCCATTACAAGTCCCATAATTTCTCCACCTGTTCCAAGGAAAGGAATTAGTGGTCCTGGTGTTGTCCAAACAACTCCGTAAGCTATTGGTGGTATTATTTTTAATACAACGATTGCAAAGTAACCAATTAATATATTAATTACTGGTACTAATACAAATGGAATTAAGAATATTGGATTTAAAACTATTGGTAATCCGAAAACTACAGATTCATTAATATTGAATAATCCTGGTGCTATTGATAATTTTGCGATATCTCTTTGATCTCTAGCTTTAGAGAATAAGAAGATTGCTATTAATAATCCAAGAGTCATTCCTGATCCACCATAGTTTGCAAATGCATCATTTAATGCCCATGTATTTGGATAAGGAGCTCCCCATGCAGTT
>JAAYOT010000290.1 GCA_012520205.1 Clostridiales bacterium | reverse complement strand
TATCTCTAAGCTCCTCTAGTTCTTGCTGACTAATAGTAATTTCTTTTTGGATCTTTTTAATTGTAAGCCCTTGTTTAATATAATTAAATATAAAAATAGCAAAAATAAAAAATATAATTATTTTTTTAAGAGTTAATCGCTTTTTAATTTACAACACCCTCTTTAAATATATTATATATCTATTTTAAACACTAAAAATATTTTATTCAAGCTATTTTTTTATGTTCCTACTTTTTTCCTAAAATATTATAATATATTGTTTTTACAGGGTAAGATAAAGTTTTAAAAACTATTCTAAAAAGCCAGCTTACCTTTTCTAAAAGGTAACTTTCTAACTTTCTAACTTTTGAACTAATAATTTTTAAATAAATAATTAATGTTAAAATCATAAATACATAAACATATGGTCCTAGGAAAGCATAGTTCTTATATAGTAAAAAAGTAAAGACTGTTAAGGCCGTTAATACCCAAAATAATATATCTTCAATTATGATTATTATTTTAGGTACCCTTATTCCCCTTACCATACTATATAAATCAAATAAAACGCCTATTAAAATGCCCGATAAAATTGAATATAGTACGGTTTGAAATTGAACTTCTAAAGTTAAAGGCATATAAACCTACCTAAACAGCCTTGCTATTATATTTTCTTTTTCTTTCTTAACTTCTTTATTACTATAAACTATGGATGCTATGTTTCCTATTATTATTAAATCACCATTTTGAACATCTAATTTATTCATTTTCAACTCAGAACCCTTAATTGTTAAAAATCCCAATTTTGTATTTAGTAATATTTTTTCATCATCAAAGCTAATTACTTCCTCTGCTCCCGTAAGGGTTAGCTTTTTTCTATTTTCTAAATGTATATTACTTCTTGGTTCTTCTAATTTATTTTCAACTTTCTTCTCCATAATATCTCCTCCAAATATTCTTATTAAAATATATGAAGGATTTATTCCATTTATTCTTTATCTTCTTCCCCTTCTAGAATCTCATACATTTCTTTTGCATTTTCTTTTCTAACATGTTCTGCAATATTAGTTATTTTTGCTTTTAAGGACCTATTTGCAAATTGTATTTCTATAATATCACCTTCTTTTACAACAGTTGATGGTTTGGCTACTTTGCCATTTATAGAAACTCTTCCCCCTTCACAAACTTCCTTTGCTACAGTTCTTCTTTTTATTATTCTTGAAACTTTAAGGTATTTATCTAATCTCACAATTAATCTCCTTTCTAAAAAAGAACCCGAGAAAACTCGGGTTCTTAATATTACTTATTAACTCTTTCCTTAAATTCCTTACCTGCTTTGAAAACTGGTACTGTTGATGCTGGAATATTGATAACTTCTTTTGTTCTTGGATTTCTTCCTTCTCTAGCAGCTCTTTCTCTAGTTTCAAAAGTACCAAATCCAATTAATTGAACCTTGTCACCTTTTTCTAGAGTTTCTTCTACTGTTTCAATAAATGCTTTTAAAGCTGCTTCTGCATCTTTCTTAGTTAATTTACTTTTTTCTGACATACTAGTGATTAATTCTGATTTATTCACAATTACATCCTCCTTAAATAACCCGTTTTAATATTTTTGGTAGTTAATTATTTCTTTGATATGTACTATAACTACATTACCTTATTATATAACCTCTTTTATTGATAGTCTATAGGTTTCTCTACTTTTATAACAAAAAAACCGTTTTTTTACAATAAGTTCTGTATAATATAGCAACAACTCTTTATATTATTCTGCAAAAAAATTTAAAATCCTTTTTTTATTTTTTATTTTTTTCTTTTTCTTTTGCAATTTCCCAAAGTTTATCCATTTCTTCTAAAGTCATATCGTTTAATTTCTTATTATTTTTTAATGCTATTTCTTCAATAAATGAAAACCTATTTATAAATTTATTAATAGTTAAATTTAAGGCTTCTTCTTCATTTACATTTAGTTTTCTTGATAAGTTAACACAGGAAAATAATAAATCACCTATCTCTTTCTTTATTTTTTCCTCATTTTTGGTTTTATATACATCTAAAACCTCATTTAACTCTTCTATTACCTTTTTTGCAGTTTCTTCAATATTATCCCAGTCAAAACCTACTTTTGCGGCCTTCTTTTGTACTTTATTAGCTTTAGTTAAAGCAGGTAATGTTTTGGCAATAGCCTTCATTTCTTCTGTAAGGGTATCGTATTTCTTTTCTTTCTTTTTTAACTCATCCCAGTTCTTTAGAACTTCATTTGTATTATTAATTTCCTTTTCTCCAAAAACATGAGGATGTCTATAAACCATTTTTGCTATTATTCCATTCACTACATCTGTAATATTAAAATGCCCCTCTTCATTTCCAATGGAAGCATGGAATACCACATGAAATAATACATCTCCAAGTTCCTCAATCATTCCATCTATCCTATTTTCTTCTATAGCCTCTACAAGCTCATAAGTTTCTTCAATCAATTCATTTTTTATGCTCTTGTGAGTCTGTTCCATATCCCAAGGACATCCATTTTCTCCTCTTAAAGTATCCACCAAATTAACTAGATCATTAAAATCCTTCTTATTATCTTTATCCTTTAGCACATATATAAAAGTCATATTATCTAAATCTTCCTGCTTATCTAACTCATCTATAGCTATTTTTCTTATGACTTCTATTTCTTTTATCCCCGGATTTTTTATTAAATATATTTCTGTTTGTTTATTATAACTATCTAAGAGCTTTTCTTTTAACTCTGCTGCTACTGATTTACTATAAACTTGTGCAATTATAGTAGCTACCCTTTTATCTAAAACTTGATTATTAATATCTGAGGCATCTATGACCATTAAGCCTTCAATTGGATCTATTTTTAAAATTTCTATAAGAGAATCAATGAAACTTACTGCTGGGATAACCTTATAATCAATTTTCTTTTCTTTACATATTTTTATTAGAATAGAAACTGTCTTTTCTGCCATCAATGGGTTTCCAGGAACCCCATATACTACATCTTTAGTTTTTTTATGAACCTTTAATATGTCACTTGCAATTTTCTCATGAATATTATCAATGTCATCACTATTTTCATAATACTCATCAAAGGTTTTGTAATTTTTAATTTTATCTTTGAGAAAACTTATAATAGGATGATGCTTTGTTCTAAAATATATATTTTCTCCCTTTTCTAATAGCTTAGCAGCTCCAATTGTTAAAGCCTCAGGAGAACCAGGCCCTAAACCTATTATTTTTATCATTAGGTCATCTCCTTACTAATTAATTTCTTACTACCCTGCTTTTTATATCTTCAATGGTAAATACCCTTAGTATTAGTATTAATATTATATATATAATAATACCTATAAATATGGATCCCAAGCAAGAAAAACTATTGCTACCAGTCTTTTTTAATAAAGTAATATAGCTAGCTATTACTCCTATAATCATAAAGAGGGATGCTATAAAAGGTTTAATAAAAGTGCTCTTTAAATTGAAATTAACCTTAATCTTTATTTTTAGGGAAATCATATTTAATAGTGTAGCTACTAAGTAAGCTGATATACTGGCTATTACAGCTCCATATATATTTATATTTGGTATAGGGACAAGAATATAGGTTAATATAACTTTTACTATACAACCTATAAATAGATTTATAACAGGTCTTATATAATGGCCTATTGCCTGCATAATAGATGTAGTTGTTTGAGTAACTATTATAAATGGTACTGAAATAGATAAATATTTAAGTATTAAAAAACCTTCTGATCTTCCTGGGAATATAAGCTTCATTATTGGTCCTGCAAGGAAAAATAACCCAAAGGCACAAGGTAAAGCAATTAGAAATGATAATTTAAAAGATAACTGCACCTTATCTTCTAAATCTCTTCTTTTTCGCATAATATAGTTTTCTGCTATTATTGGTATTAGGGAAGTTCCCAGGGCCATTGATAAAGTTAATGGAATATTTATTATAACATTTGCCTTTCCTGTTAATTGGGCATATAAAATTGTTGCTTGTTCAGAATTTAATCCTGATAATAAAAGCTTCTGGGGCACCAATATTGAATCAATTAAGCTCATAATTGTTCCTACTGTTGCCCCTATTGAAATTGGAAGGGATACTCTTAGTATTTCAGTTAAAATTCTGGGATTAGTCTTAACAGGCCCCTTCCACATTTTCCTTTTTACTTTCCTATACTTTGCATAAAGATATGCTGCTCCCATTAAACCACCTGCTGCTGCTCCAAAGGCCGCTCCCCCTGCTGAATATTCTATTCCTTTAGGTAATAATATAACAGCTAGTCCAACTCCTATTACTACCCTTCCTATTTGTTCTAATATTTGAGAAATTCCTGAAGGAGTCATATTTTGAAGTCCCTGAAAAAAGCCCCTGTAGATTGTCATAATGGAAATTATAAAAGGCGCAAAAGAAATCCCTATTAAAGAAAAATAAGCCTTTGAATCCCACTGAACAAATTTTATAATAGGTTTAGCAAATATGAATAGTATAAGAGATGTTCCTATCCCAAGAAACATCATTAAAATTTTTGATTCTTTTAAGATTTCAAATACACCTTTTATATCTCCCTTTGCATTTCTTTCTGATATCATTTTAGATATAGCTGCTGGCACACCTGATGCAATTGCCACAAAAAACATATAAAGAGGATAAGACATTTGATAATATCCCACACCTTCATCCCCTATTAACATTATTAATGGCCATCTAAAAAATAAACCTAGGAATTTTGAAATAATACCTGCAATCCCAAGAATTAAACTTGCTTTTAGCAATGATTGTTTTTTCATAAAATACCTCCAAACTTGAAATATCCGCTAATAAATTAGTATTGCTAGTTTAGAGGTATTATTACTTATTTTTTTAAACCTTAATTTTATTGTTCCATTTGTTTTCCTAAGAAAGCTGCAGCTGTCTCTGCTAATTTAAGCTCTAACTCTCCTAAATTTTCACCATCTTGCTTGGCTAGTATTATTACAGCTCCAATAGCGTCTCCTTCTGCTATTATTGGTGCAATAACCTGGCTAGCATACTTTCCTTTTTCTTCATCATTATGTAATGGAATAGTTTTTGCTTCATCTGCTAAAATAACAGCCTTTCTTTCTTCCATTATTCTTTCAAGTTCACTACTAACCTTTCTTTCCATGTAATCCTTTTTGGGTGATCCACTAACTGAAATAAAAGCATCCTTGTCTGCTATTAAAACACTATGTCCTATTGATTGGTGCAAACTTTCAGCATACTCCTTTGAGAAATCTGTTAATTCTCCAATAGGAGAATACTTCTTTAAAATAACTCCACCTTCTCTATCAGTAAAGATTTCCAACGGATCTCCTTCTCGAATTCTCAAAGTTCTTCTAATTTCCTTTGGTATTACAACTCTACCTAAATCATCTATACGTCTTACAATTCCTGTTGCTTTCATTATTATGAGATACCTCCTTACTTTAATAATAATTAGTTGCAATATTATTATTTGACTTCTTAGAAATTTTATACACATATAGGCAAATTTATTCAATTGACAAGAACACTCATTATTTACAAGTAAAAAGTAACAAGTATCAGGAAAGTAAGAAGCAAAAGAGAAAAGGT
>JAAYOT010000289.1 GCA_012520205.1 Clostridiales bacterium | reverse complement strand
TAAATATCCTTTTATTTCATATTCCGATATTAATTCCGGGGGATTTTTGTCGCGTAAATTCTCGCTATTATCCTGATAAATTACAGTCATATAGGCCTCTGTTTTATCAGAATTAAAACTTATTTTTACATTTTTCTTAATTTTATTACTCTTTTCAAGAATTTTTCCTCCCAAAACACCACCTCCGATAAAATATAGCTTAAAATAATAATATCATAATTAAACGTTTTTTTAAATATTATTTAAAATCATAATGAAATTTTATATTATCTATAATTTTCAACATATTTATTTATTTCTTCCTCAAATTTTTTCATCAAATTTCTTAAGACCTTATTTTCTATATCTAATACCTTCTCATCAACCAAAGATATTGGCAGTATATTTGGTGATGTTCCAGAAATGAACATAGAATTTATATTATCTATTTTATTAAATTTAATTGCTTTCTCTTCAAAATCTAGACCTATTTTTTTACTTAAAGCAATTATTCTTCCCCTTGTTACTCCTGGAAGTACATCTTCTAAAGGTGAAGTATAGAGTTTTTCATTTTCTATCATAAAAATGTTTGATTTACTACCTTCAGTAATATACCCTTCCTTATTTACTAAAATTGCTTCGTAAGCATTATTTTTTTTAATTTCTTCTGTTACCTTAGCCCTAAAATCATTGTCTACTACTTTAGCATTAGGATTTGCCCTTTCTCCATGGTAAAAAATAGTTTTGACACCCTTTTCGTACATTTCTCTTGATGGATAGGAATGTTTTATACTAAAAACCTTCATAGTATCAGTTTTTATGTCAAAGGTAATTTTTATATTACCATAATCAATCTTATTTGCTTCTATAAGTCTATCTATATATTCCTTGATCTTATCATATTTATATGAAAAAACCTTGTTGGTTAAATTAAAGGAGGACTCTAATCTTTTTATATGGTCTTCGTAAAATAACGGAACTCCCTTTATTACTCTTATTACTTCATAGATAATTCTTCCCTTTTCTGTTGAATCACTAGTATAATTATTAACTTTTTCAATGTGGCCATCTTCTAAATAATATTCTAATATAGCATCCACGACAACCCCTCCTTACCACTCTTCTCTACATATATAACATAATACATAATGAGATATTCATTTTTATATGCATTATATATTTTACTATTAAAATTATCCATAAGAAAACAAAAGCGGCATCCTACTTTTTATTACCTTTTATATTTATATTATATAATAAAAATTTATTATCTTAAACCAATTACTCATACTTTAGTAAAATAATTAGAATTTTGTATAAAAATGAAGTTATTTTAATAATTTCAAGATATATGCAAAAAGAGTAATAAGCAAAATCTAACTTTCACCTATTACCCTTCACCTACTACTATTACTTTTACCTCTTACATCTTTTACTTCTATTTTAGTTTATTTAAAAATCTTTCTATTCTATCGATTCCATCATTAATTATTTCCTTGGATGTAGCATAAGATAATCTAATATAATTATCCAAGCCAAAGGCTATCCCAGGAATAACTGCAACCTTTTCTTCTTCTAGAAGGATTTTTGAAAAATCTAAGGAAGATTTTATTTTAGCTCCATTTATCTCTTTGTCAAAATAGCTGCTTATATTAACCATTATATAAAAAGCACCCATTGGCTTAATAAAGGATATACCTTTTACCTTACTTAATTTATCTGCCATAAAGTTTCTTCTATTTTCAAATTCTTTAATCATTTTGTTTACGCTATCTTGATTACCTTGTAATGCTTCAAGGGCAGCATATTGTGCTATAGAGCTTGTATTAGATGTCATATGGCTTTGCACGCTTCCCATAAGCTTTGCAATTTCTTTAGAAGAAGCTGAATATCCAACTCTCCATCCTGTCATTGCATAAGACTTTGATAGTCCATTTATTAATATTGTTCTCTTGTAGGCATCTTCAGAAATAGAAGCTATACTTATATGCTTTTCCTTATCATATATAAGCTTTTCGTAAATTTCATCAGATATAATTATAAGATTATTTTCCTTTGCAAACCCTGCAATAATTTCTAACTCATCTTTTGTATATATACTACCTGTTGGATTGTTAGGGCTATTAAGTATTATTGCCTTTGTTTTTTCTGTTAATACTTTCTTTAAAGATTCTAATGTATATTTAAAATCATTACTTTCATCTGTATTACAGAACACTGGTATTCCATCTGCTATTCTAACTAACTCCGGATAACTAACCCAATAGGGAGTTGGTATTATAACCTCATCTCCAGGATTTAATATAGCCATAAACACATTTGAAAGACATTGTTTTGCTCCTGTTGAAACTACAATTTGTTCCGGTTGGTAGTTTAAATTGTTATCTTCCTTTAATTTAGTACATACGGCCTTTCTTAACTCTATTATACCGCTGGTTTTTGTATATTTTGTTTTTCCTTCTTTCATAGCTTTAATAGCTGCTTCCATAATATTGTCAGGAGTATTAAAATCTGGTTCTCCAGCCCCAAAACTTAATACATCTATTCCTTGTGATTTTAACTCAGCAGCCTTAGCTGTTATTTCTAATGTTATTGATGGATTAATTTGTAATGCTTTTTTGGATAGTTCCATTTTGTACCTCACTTATTTCTATAATTTATTAATTTATTTAATAATTCTTTTTTTATTCCATAGCTACCAATTATATTTTCATTATAACATCCTTTTCCATGGTAATCACTTCCTCCTGTTATAAGAAGTTTATATTTTTTTGCAAGATTATAAAATCTATTAGTATCTTCCCTTAAGTGAGAAGGATGATACACTTCTAACCCCATTAAGCCAAAAAACTTCAACTCCTTTATTAAACTTTCAATAGCTAATCCCCTATAGACTTGACCAGGATGAGCCAAAACAGGAATACCTCCCGAATCTCTAATAACTTTAATAGCTTCTTTATAATTCAATTTATAACCTTTAACATAAGCAGGTTTATCTTTAACTAAAAAATTTACAAAGGCTGATTTATAATTATCAAAATATCCCTTCTTTACCATAGCATTTGCTATATGACTCCTGCCTACTGAATTTGTGGAATCTATATCTTCCATTGATAAGTTTATTCCATTTTCATTCAGCTTTGAAATAATCTTCTCTATCCTCTTTGTTCTTTCTTTTGATAACTTATTTACAGTACTAATTAAATTTTCGTTATGATAATCAATATAATAGCCTAATATATGTATTTCTAAATTATCAATTTCTGAACTTAGTTCAATTCCTGGTATTATATTTATATCATTATATTTCTTTTCTATAATATATTGTGAAGATATACAATCATGATCTGTAATAGATATGGCTTTTAATCCATTATTTTTAGCAGCTTCAACTATTTCTTCAGGCGTCAAATTTCCATCAGAAAAGCTTGAATGTATATGTAAATCTGCACAGTTCATTATTAAACACCTTATTTCTTAACTTTATATTATTTCTTACTACATTATAAAAATAATATCATTATTAAAATAAAATGACAATTAAAAAAGTGCTTATTAGCACTTTTTATTATTAACCTTCAAGATCTTCACTATAGAATTTTGATACTCTATCAAATTCATCTTCATCCGGAACTATTAATTCTCCACTTTCAGTCGCTCTAAATAAGTAAACTGAATCTTCATTTGGATCCTGAGCAAGTATATATTCATTTTCTTCAAATTCAAAAGCATCAATAATAGGACATGATATTACATTTCCTTTATCATCTTCTAAATCTATAACGAAGTGTTCATGATGACCTTCACCACAGCCACAATCTTCTCCATGTTCATGATGGTGTTCATGACCGCATGAACAATTATGTTCTTCTTCATGATTGTGTAGAGCGTTTTTTTCTTTTTCCATAATATAATCCTCCTTTAAAGGCATTTCTCTATTTAATTCTACCCTTAATCAATAAAAATTAAAAGTAAAATATTAAATATTTTTATTTTTGAAAATATAAGAAAAAATAAGGAGCAAAAGCTCCTTATTTTTAATAAATTATTCTTGTTCTGCTAATTTCTTGTATCCTGCTAATCTTTCCATAGCATCTTCTTCTGTCTTAGCAAATAATTCTTCAGCTTGTTCTGGGAATGCTTTTGCTAATGAAGCATATCTAACTTCTCCCATTAAGAAATCTCTGAAGCTAGCTTTTGGTTCCTTAGAATCTAAGCTAAATGGATTCTTAGTTCCCTTTAAGCTTGGGTTGTATCTGTATAGACCCCAATATCCGCATTCAACAGCTTTCTTAGCTTCATCTTGGCTGTTTGCCATACCAGCTTTAATTCCGTGGCTGATACATGGTGCATAAGCAATGATTAATGATGGACCTGGATAAGCTTCAGCTTCAGCTATAGCCTTAAGAGCTTGGTTCTTATCTGCACCCATAGAAATTTGTGCTACATATACATATCCGTATGTCATAGCCATCATTCCTAGGTCTTTCTTCTTAGTCTTCTTACCTGATGCAGCAAATTTAGCTATTGCAGCAGTTGGTGTAGATTTAGAAGATTGTCCACCTGTATTTGAGTAAATTTCTGTATCTAATACAAGAACATTAACATCTTCTCCAGAAGCAAGAACGTGATCTAATCCACCGTATCCGATGTCATAAGCCCAACCGTCTCCTCCGAAGATCCATTGTGATCTCTTAACTAGATAATCTTTTTCTTTTAAGATTTCTCTAGCATAATCAGCATCAACATTTTGTAGAGCTGCAATTACTCTATTAGCTCTATCTCTTGTTCCTTCACCACTGTTCATATGATCTAACCAGTCTTGAAGTACTGCTTTAACTTCTTC
>JAAYOT010000038.1 GCA_012520205.1 Clostridiales bacterium | reverse complement strand
ATTATCATTTCTAGTCCATTGTCGTCTTTTAATGCTACAGCGTGTTTTGTTTCAAATACCTATTGGTAAAACACTTGAGCCATAGCTAGCTAAAGTTATAGGCAAACCAAATACACTAATTCCAGTACCTGCTTCTTTTGCAGCTCCTACCATTGCTACAAAGTTTGGGTGAAGTAAGATTCCACCTATCATCATTGCCATATATTGATTAGTTTTAAACTTCTTAGCTGCAGAACTTGCAAGTAAAATAGGTAAGAAGTAGAATGCTGCATCTGCCATAAAGTTAATAACTTGATATGTTTGAGATTCCTTTGTTACTAAATTAAATGCTAATAATAGTGATAAAACAGCCTTTAACATACCTGCTGCTGTAATAGCTGGTAATGTTGGTGTGAAAACTCCTGATATTGTATCTATAACTTTTGCGAAAACTGAACGATCATCTTTTTCCTTTGAAGCTTCTTTATTATCTTCTAAATTAGTATAGCCATTATTTCTTTATAAACATTAGAAACTTCGCTTTCTATTATTACTTGGTATTGTCCGCCATTAGCTGCGACTCCCATTACGCCTTTTGTTTTCTTTAGTGCTGCTGTGTTTGCTTTGCTTTCATCTTTTAAAGTAAATCTTAATCTAGTTGCACAATGTACAAGAGAAGCAATATTTTCTTCTCCATCTACAAGTTTAACAATTTCTTCTGCTAAATTCTTATAGTTCATTTTGATTTCTCCTTTGTCTTTTATTTTTTCTAGTATTTTTAATATTCTTTGAAAAAGGGAATAAAAAATACCTAAACAAAATTTAATTAGTTTTATACTAACAAATTTTTATTTAGGTATAGCCTGCTTAAAGTAACAACCCTTTAAATATTTGTAATTCTTTTGATGTGAATTGTTAAGTAGATCATTTCGTCTTCTGTTAACTCACAATCATACTCTTGTTTAATAATATCCCTTATCTTTAGAGTACATTCATATTCTTTTTTATATTGCTTTTTTAAGATTTCTATAAAATTTTCGTCCTGATCTGATATAATATTTTCGCTAAATATTCTTTGGGCAAAAAATTTAAGATGAGTTATAAATCTTTCATAATGGACAGAGTATTCGTCTAACTCTATCTTAAAATGATATTTAATTATGCTGATTATATTATCAATCATCTTAGTCATATCAGTAGTCTTTTGCATAGATATGTCATCCATTAGTGCATTTACCAAGTGTAGTGCAATAAAGCCTGCTTCATCTTCTGGTAGTGTTATGCCAAGTTTATTTTCTATTATATTTAATGCTTCTTTTCCTACTAAAAATTCATGATTGTAGAATTTTTTAATTTCCCAAAGTAAAGCATTTCTCATAACAATACCTTCTTTTTGACGCTCTATTGCAAAATTTATATGGTCCGCTAAGGATATGTACACATTCTTGTTTAATTTTTTCCCCAAGGATGCTTTTGCAAAACTAATTATTTGATTGGTAACCTGAATGTGCTCAAAAGGTATCTTTTCTAGCAATTGAATTAGTATCTGCTACCTAACTTTATTATTAAATCTTATTTCATTTTATATCCATTTTACCACAATATTTACTTTTTGCATAAAAAGAGAGTATGCTCCCTTACCCTAAGAAAAGCCCATAAGGACTAACCTTCACTAAGGTTCACATACTCTTAATATAAATTTAATTTTTACAGACACATTTTATAAATCTTTACAACATCTTCAGGGCTTAATGGCTTAAATCCATTAATAGTGCCTCCCTTGCAGGCTTTCTTTGCCATTATGTTAAAGTTACTTTCGTCAATACCTATTTCTGTTAAGGTACTTTGTAAACCTAAAGTATTAAAGAAGAAGTCAGATAGCATTTTAATACTCTTCTTTGCAACAGCCATTGGTTCCATATTTTTATCAAGGCCAAATACATTACATCCAAACTGATAGAATTTTGATACTGTTGTTTCATCTAAGGTATATTCCATCCAGCGTGGTGTTAAAATAGCAAGACCTAAACCATGAGTTATATCATAAAAGGCTGATAATTCATGTTCCATTGGGTGGCAGCTCCATGCCTGTTTTTTGCCTCCATCTATAAAGCCATTAATTGCCCAGGAGGATGCCCACATAAGATTAGCACGAGCTTCATAGTTATCTGGTTCCTTAATTGCTATTGGAGCATATTTTATTACAGTTTTCATTAATCCTTCTGCAACTGTATCTAGCATATATAAGTCTTGGTTCATGTTAAAATATACTTCTATAACGTGAGACATTATATCTACAGCACCACAGGCAGTTTGATATTTGCTTACAGAATAAGTATTTGTTGGATCAAGGAAAGATACTTTTGGAAGCAGACAAGGATGACCATTTCCAAGCTTTTCATTTGTTTCTAAATTACTTATAACACCACCAGCATCCATTTCTGAACCAGTAGCAGATAAGGTTAAGACAGTTACTATAGGAAGACAATTTGTAATTGGAGCTTTTTTAGATACAAGGTCCCAAGCATCTCCATCATAAAAGGCTCCTGCTCCAATAAACTTAGTAGCATCTATAGTAGAGCCGCCACCTACGGCTAATAAAACATCTATTTTTTCTTTCTTACAGATTTCTGCCCCTTTGTTAACAGAGGTAATACGTGGATTTGGTTCAATGCCTGAAAGTTCAAATAGCTCAAGACCTGCCTTTTTAATTTCTTCAACAACTTTATCAAAAAGTCCAATTTTCTTAATAGAACCTCCACCATAAGTTAAAAGGACACGGTTACCATATTTTTTTAATTCTTCTCCAAGGTGACCAAGCTGGTCTTTACCAAAGTAAACTTTAACAGGTATGTCATAGATAAAATTATTCATATCTTTCTCCTTTCTTATCTATCCATTATTTTTGTGAATTTAAATTACACCTTAAATTTTATCACAAACCTTTTCATAATATTACTACTTTTTATAATATACAAAATGATAATTTTCCTCAATATCCAACTTTTGTCTTTCGTGTTATAATTATAGGGATAATACACTAAATAATTATTAGGAGATTGGAGAGCTTTATATGAAGAAATATGAATACAAATTTATTAAGTTACCAAAGTTTAGAGTTTCACCATTTAGTAGAAAAGATTGGAATGATGATAGGATACCTATATTTGAAACTGCCTTTAATGAGTTAGGAAAAGAAGGTTTTGAATTTGTTAAGATATATTGGCTGGAGGGATTAGCTCTTTTTAAAAGAGAAATAGAATATTAATAAAAAAGGCTGAATTTCTTCAGCCCCATATACTCTACCTACTTATATAAATTATCTTCTATAATCTTATTAGCAAGTATTCCTATATTCACTTCTCTTGTATCCATGTAAACATCTATAATTCTATCAGTTAAGGTAACTTCAACATACTCTACCTGCTTCCCATCTTCATCCTTGTAAGTTATTATGTCATAAGTTATTATTTCATCTTTAAGTGCTTTTTTAGAAATCATCTTTATACTCCTTTATAATTTTATTCTTCACTATTAATAATTTCTTTATACTGAATAACTTCTTTATTTATATTTACTAAATAAATTCCTGCACAAACTAGTATTAATGCTATAAGTATTTTTAAATCAAAGATATTTTCTTTTAATACTATAGCAGAAAGAATTGTTCCAAAGACAGGTATTAAGAAGTTATAAACTGAAATTACTCCAACTTTATTATATTTTATAAGCTGAGACCAAAGGGCAAAGGCTACTGAGGATAGTAATGCCATATATATTAATAGTAATGTTGATTTTACTGTAAAGTTTGATAAGTGTCCTCCTAAAATATAGCCTAGTATAATTAAAGCAAGGCCTCCAATTGTAAGCTGGTAGCCTGTAACTGTTGAAGCATCTTTATTTTGGCTTATTTTCTTTCCATAAATTGATGATATTGAAATTAAGAAGGCTGCAATCATTATAAAACCTTCCCCCTTAAAGGAAAAGGATCCTTCTAAAACTGAACTTCCTCCAAGATTTATAATTACTACTCCTATAAAACCAAGGATAAAACCTATAATTTTATTGCTGCTTAGTTTGTCATTTTTATAAATATAGTGAGCTAATAAAATACTAAAGAAGGTTGATGTTCCATTTATTATTGAACCCCTTACTCCTGTTGTATAAGTCAATCCAATATAAAAGAAAATATATTGCAAAGATGTTTGGCTTAGTCCTAGTATTGTAACTTCCTTTAAATCTTTCATACTTATTTTGAAGATATCTTTTTTCCTTACTATTTGCATTAATAATACAAATAACCCTGCTAATAAAAATCTATAGCCTGCAAAGATTAGCTTTCCTCCTACATTATTAGCACTAATATTAAAAAGCTCGTAGCCAACCTTTATGGAAGGAAAGGCACTTCCCCATAAGAAAGTACAAATAGCTGCAAGTACTATAATATTTATTCTCTTGGTATAAAACCTTGATTTATCCAAACTTGTTCATCCTCTCAAGTTAATCATATGAGTATTATATAATTTATTTTAATAAATGGCTATGTTTTATGTAATTTTGAAAAATAACCTGAAAAAATTATAGGCGGAATTGCCCACCTATAATACCCTAAGAATGTTATACAGTATGCTTCTATTTAACTCCACTACTCATACGATAACAGAAACCTATTTCAAATTCAGCAGTGTTAAAGATATCAATAATTTTCTCTTTAAAAGCTAGTATAAATGGATTTGTTTTACTAACTTATATACTGCTTATAACAGTTTTCCCAAGTTATCTACTAATTCTCCAATTGCATGCGCATATTCATTAACTATTCTATCAGCTATTTCATTAGCCATATTTTCACTATATATATATGAAGTGGAATTTCTATCTTCTAATAAACTTATCCAAACCTTATCATCAGAAATTAAATTATTTACATAAGCTTTTTTGTATATGCTACGAGGAAATGAGTCCTCTAATGTTATACCTACATATTTCATAAATTCTTTTAAAGTTTTATGAGTAAGCTCATAAGTAAACTCAAATCTTTGTATTAAACTATCTCGTATAATATCATCTTTACCATCATATATTTCGCTTACTTCTTTTAATCGTGTATATGCCTTTTTTAAATTCATAAACTTAAAATCAATACTTCTCATATATTGTTACTCCTTCTTTGTTAACTTGTTCTATAAAGAATTCATCTTTTACTGTATTCATGTCTGAAAAATCAAACTCTAACAATGTTCTAGTATTATTTTCAACATCATAAATAAAATCTGATAAATTTGAATCTGCGTATATTGCTAAATCAATATCGCTCTTAGCTGAATTATCTCCTCTTGCTCTAGACCCAAATAAAACCACTTTTTTAATTCCAAAATGTTTTTTACATATTTCTACTAACTCTTATATAATTTCTTTTTCTAGATTTACTTCCTTA
This sequence comes from Clostridiales bacterium, assembly GCA_012520205.1. GTDB lineage: Bacteria > Bacillota > Clostridia > Clostridiales > Clostridiaceae > Clostridium. Next base: position 405 of record JAAYOT010000038.1, on the reverse strand, counting down.
AGCAAATAATCACTCCAATGCTCTAATTTACCTTATATTAGTATTATAGCCCAATTTGTATTTAGTTAAAATAGCAGAATCCGTTCTATTTATAAGATAATCCTCAATAAAAAACCCTGAAGTTACTTATCCTTCAGGATTTATATAGCATCTATTTAAATAAGTCTTTAAAAATACTCTTGGTATTTTCATTTATTTTTATTACTGTTTTGTTCTTTTTTATTTTCTCAATTTTTTTGTTGTACATATTGTACATATAATAAATACTATTTAAGTTGTCGTTTATAGCTGAGCAAAAGGCAAATACCATTAAATGAGGTAATTTTGATTTTTCCATATAAAACTCCCATCATATTATTTATAATACATAATATATTTTGAAGCTTATATATGTGATAAATTTTT
>JAAYOT010000288.1 GCA_012520205.1 Clostridiales bacterium | reverse complement strand
TAAAAGTTAATTACTTAACTTCTACTTCAGCTCCAACTTCAGCAAGTTTAGCTTTCATTTCTTCAGCTTCTTCTTTAGAAACTCCTTCTTTAATTGTCTTAGGAGCTCCATCAACTATTTCCTTAGCTTCTTTTAATCCTAATCCAGTTAATTCTCTAACTACTTTGATTACCTTGATTTTTTGTGATCCAGCACCTGCTAATACAACATCAAATTCAGTCTTATCTTCTGCTGCTGCACCACCTGCTGCTGCACCGCCAGCTACTGCTACTGGAGCAGCTGCGCTTACACCAAATTCTTCTTCACAAGCTTTAACTAGCTCGTTTAATTCTAAAACAGTCATTTCTTTTATAGCTTGAATTATATCTTCTCTTGTCATTTAAATTGCACCTCCAAATTTTTTATCAGTTTTTATTCAGCTGATTCTGATTCTTTTTTTTCTTTAATTGCATTCACTAAGTATGCAAGATTTGATAATGGAGCCTTGAAGCTTCCAAGAAGTTTTGCAATAAGAACTTCTTTTGATGGTATTGTAGCGATTTGTTGAATTTCTTCTTTATTGTATAAAGCACCTTCAACAAGACCAGCTTTTAACTCTAATTTTTTATGATCTTTAGCAAATGTATGTAATACTCTTGCAGGAGCAGTAGCATCTTCATATCCAAATGCTATAGATACAGGTCCTTCTAAATATTGTTCTAAACCTTTAATACCTAATTCCTTAGCTGCTAATATTACTAAGTTGTTTTTGTAAACTTTGTATTCAACACCAGCTTCTCTTAATGTCTTTCTTAAGTTAGTGTCTTCTTCAACAGTTAAACCTTGATAGTTAGCTAAAACAATGCTTTTTGAATTTTGTAACTTTTCTTTAATTTCAGCTACTTTAGCTTCTTTAATCTTTCTGTTATTATTCATTACTGTGTGTCCACCTCCTCACAGCTTTTAACTGTAATTTTATAATAAATAAGGCCTTCCCATAGACATAGGAAGACCAATAAATAAATTAATTACTTACCTTGGTATTCCTCGGTAGGCAATTAATTTAAACCTTTCGGCACCTACTGTCTTTGGAATTAGTATTCTTTTTTTGCAACGTAGTTATTTTACAACATAACTATCTAATATGTCAATACTAATCTAAAACTTTTTGTGGGTTGATTTTAGCTCCAGGTCCCATTGTGCTAGAAACTGATACTGACTTAATGTATTGTCCCTTAGCAGCTGCTGGTTTAGCCTTTACTATAGCGTCCATTAAAGTACGGAAGTTATCTTGTAATTTTTCAACTCCAAATGATTTCTTTCCGATTGGACAGTGAACTATAGCAGTCTTATCAACTCTATATTCAACCTTACCTGCTTTAATATCTGCAATTGCTTTTGCAACATCAAATGTTACAGTTCCTGATTTTGGGTTTGGCATTAATCCCTTAGGTCCTAAGATTCTACCTATTCTACCAACAACACCCATCATATCTGGAGTAGCAACTACTACATCGTAATCGAACCAGTTTTCTGTTTGAATTTTTTGAACTAATTCTTCTCCTCCAACGAAATCCGCTCCAGCTTCTTCAGCTTCAGTAGCCTTAGGTCCCTTAGCGAAAACTAAAACTCTTACAGTTCTACCTGTTCCGTGTGGAAGAACAACTGCTCCTCTTACTTGTTGGTCTGCATGTCTTGGGTCAACCCCTAATCTAACATGTAGCTCTATTGTTTCATCGAACTTAGCCTTAGCAGTTTTTACAGCTAAATCTAAAGCTTCTGATGGTTCATATAATGCATTTTTATCAATTAACTTTGCACTTTCAATATAATTCTTTCCCATAATTTGCCTCCTTTGTGGTATTAACGGTTTTTACCTCCCACTATATTTACGAATTACTCTTCTACTGTTACTCCCATGCTCTTAGCAGTTCCAACTACCATGCTGATAGCACTTTCTATTGAAGCTGCATTTAAGTCAGGCATTTTCATTTCAGCAATTTTTCTAACTTGATCCTTAGTTAACTTACCAACCTTATCTTTGTTTGGTACTCCTGAACCTGCTTCTATTCCTAATTCTTTCTTAATTAGAACTGCTGCTGGTGGAGTTTTTAGTATAAAACTAAATGATCTATCTTGGTAAACTGTAATTACAACTGGTATTGTTAATCCAGCTTGATTTGCTGTTTTTGCATTATACTCCTTACAGAATCCCATAATGTTAACACCGTGTTGACCTAATGCTGGTCCTACTGGTGGTGCTGGTGTTGCCTTACCTGCAGGAAGTTGAAGTTTGATTATTCCTGTTACTTTCTTAGCCATGTATATTCCTCCTATACTGTGGTAATACGGACATTTTTTGTCCTCCCACTTTATTAAAACATTAGCTTATATTAAACTAATTTTTCAACTTGTGTAAAATCAAGTTCAGCTAGAGTTTCTCTGCCAAACATATCAATTAATACTTTTATCTTACGTTTTTCAAGATTTATCTCTTGGATTGTAGCAACAAAGTCCCTTAACGGTCCTGAGATAACTCTTATTCCTTCTCCTACCTCTAGATCAATTTCAACAGGAGCTTCTTGAACTCCCATAGATTGAACTTCTTCATCGGTAAGAGGAACTGGTTTAGAAGCCGGGCCAACAAAACCTGTTACACCCCTTGTATTTCTAACCACATACCATGATTCATCTGTCATTAGCATTTTTACTAACACATATCCAGGAAACTTCTTTTTTAGAGAAACCTTTTGTTTGCCATCTTTTTCTTCTATAACTTCTTCCATTGGTACTTGTATGTCCTGAAGTAAGTCTTGAAGATTTCTATTTTCAATGGTTTTTTCAAGATTTGCTTTAACTTTGTTTTCGTAGCCTGAGTATGTGTGTACAACATACCATCTTGCTTTTTCGCTCATATTTTCTTCAGGTGATATCACCCTAACCTCCTATCTTCAATTTAAGAAACCATTCAAAGAGGTTTTGAAAAATATAATCTAACCCGCCTACTAATACAATATATATTAGTATGACTACGCCAACTGCAATTAACGCTTTTTTAGTTTCATTTTTAGAAGGCCAAGTTATTCTCTTAACTTCTGCCTTAACCTCTCTAAAAAACTTAAGTACTCCACCTTTATTAGGTGTATTTTTAGTTAAATTTACATTTTCCTTAACAGCCATTACTTCACATCCTTAATTATTGTGAGTATATGTCATCACTATATCAGCTAATTATTTTGTTTCTTTATGAAGTGTATGCTTTTTACAGAACTTGCAGTATTTATGCATTTCTAATCTGTCTGGATTATTTTTTTTGTTCTTCATTGAATTATAATTTCTTTGCTTACACTCTGTGCACGCTAAAGTCACCTTCACTCTCACCGTCTGCACCTCCAGTTTACAGTAAATAATATAAAACTTACTATTTTATCTTAATTTATTTTTCGTTAATTACCTAAACACATTACCACAAAACATTATTCGTGTCAATATATAAGGTTTTATAAGGGATCAAGTATTCAAACCCAATCCCTCCATGAATTACTAATAAATGATTATTCTACTATTGTAGTAACAACTCCTGAACCTACAGTTCTTCCACCTTCTCTGATAGCGAATCTTAATCCTTCGTCCATTGCAACTGGAGTGATTAATTCAACGTTCATATCAATGTGGTCTCCTGGCATAACC
>JAAYOT010000287.1 GCA_012520205.1 Clostridiales bacterium | reverse complement strand
GAACATACTCTTGAAGAAGTTAGTGAAAAGCTAAATAAATTGAATTTTAAACCATTAGTTGGTATGATGTCGGATATAAAAACTATAACTTCCCTTGTTAAGGACTTTAGCTCTGGAAAGTATAGAGCTCTTCCAAAAAGAAGTATTATAGCATTAATGGGAGCATTAATTTACTTTTTATCACCAATAGATGTTATCCCAGATGTAATTCCTTTTGCTGGATTAATTGACGACACCTTTGTATTAAGCTTAATATTAAAACAATTTAAAACAGATCTTGATGTATATAAAGCTTGGAAAACTCCAAAAGAAGGGATTTTTGAAGAATATAAGAGACAGTATGAGGAAAAACACATCCAGGAATAATTAAAAATTGAAAACAAAAAAAGAGCCTCAGGCTCTTTTTTAGTTGTTACTTCTAAGGGCTTCTTCTTCAGAAATAGGAATAAGTATATCCCTTAATAATCCTTTTTCTCGTTTGCAATAGAATTCATAATCGTCGTTTCTTTTTAGTTCTCTAATATGTTCATTCCTTATTATTTTGAATTTCTTATTTGAATAAGAATTCTTTCCTATGTAGTAATCCTTTGCAACTTTTAATATTTTACATCTTACTGTCATTTTTTCGCTTCCCCTTTTAAACTAAATATTCAATGATATATATTTAATTATTGACAACAAGTCTTTACTTTATTATTATTTACTAAATCTCTCCCATTTATATTTTCGAACAAAATTTTACATTCTTAACAGTTAATTTAGAATAATCTTTAATTAAACTATTTTTTTCCACTAAAGCGAATTTTATCAAAATATTAAAAATAACTAAAATTTTAACATTAATCACTGAAACCTAAAAAAAGAGCCCTAGGGCTCTTTTTATTTTGAGTAATATTCTATTATTAATTGTTCCTTTATTTCTATAGGTAGTTCTTCTCTTTTTGGCATTTTAACTAGTTTTGAAGAGAAAGATTCCAAATTCTTTTCTATATATGGTAATTTGCTTATTTCATTAGTTTGGAAATTATCTTTAAACATTTCAACTTTTCTTGATCTTTCTTTTAAAGTAATTTCATCTCCTACATTAACTATGTAAGATGGAATATTTACTTTTTCTCTATTTACCAAGAAATGTCCATGACTTACCATTTGTCTTGCTTGACGTATGGAGCTTGCAAAACCACTTCTGTAAACTAGGTTATCTAGTCTACGTTCTAGAGTATTTAGCAAATATTCACTTGGAGTGATATTATGCTTTTTTGCTTCCTTCATAGCCTTATTTACATATCCATTAAACTGCTTTTCTAGAACTCCATAATAAGCTCTTAACCTTTGTTTTTCTAATAATTGTGTTCCGTAGTTAGATAGTTTCTTATCTGCCCTACTTGTACCCTTTCCTGCACGTTTCATTGCTTTAGGATGACCTACTACATTTAAGCCTAGCCTTCTAGCAAGCTTAAAACGCGGTCCCATCATTTTTGCCATATTAATATTAACCTCCGATTTATTATTTGCCGCGGTAGTTAATTAATAACATGGAAGTATTATATCACAGCTTTTTGCAATTGAAAAGAGTTATCAATTAAATTTTTATAAAATGTTTTACAAGGCTACGATAAATAGGATATGCTCATTTCACATATCCTATTTATCTTCGCTAAGTTATGTTCATTAATCAATAAAATTTTGTAAAAATCTATATTTTTAGAAACTACCATGTAGTTTCATCCTAAACTGTGAACTGTGAATTGTGCACTGTAAAATGATTGCTTTCAATCTTTTTACTTTCTTATCATATCTCTACTAATATCATCTAAAGTGTATGCACCACACATTTCCATTGTATCAGCAAGTTCAGCACCTAGTTTTTCAATATAGCACTTAACACCTTCTTCACCACCGCCATAAACAGCTGTAACAAAAGGGCGAGCTATTAGCACACCATCAGCTCCCATAGCTAAGGCTTTAAAGATATCTGTACCACTACGGATACCACCATCTACAAAGACCTTCATACTTCCATCAACTGCATCTACTATTTCTTCTAATACTTCTGCAGTTGCAGGGCATTGATCTAAAACACGGCCACCATGATTAGAAACAACAATTGCTGAAGCTCCAGCTTCTTTTGCTTTTAAAGCGCCCCTTACTGTCATTATTCCTTTTATTATAAAGGGAACATTTATCATTTTAGAAATTTCTCTTAGTTCTTCTACTGTTTTGCTACCTGCAGGTGGTGTCATATTCTTTAATATTGGAAGACCCGCAGCATCAATATCCATTGCAGCTGCAAAGGCATTTGATTTATTAACTAATTCCATTTTTTCGCGGATAGTTTCTAAATTCCAAGGTTTTACTGTTGGAACTCCTAAACCATTTACAGCTTTTATTGCATCTGCTGCATATTCCATAATTTTTGCATTTACTCCATCACCTGTAAAAGCTGCAATACCATTCTTTGCACAAGATTCCACTAATACATTATTGTAGGATGCATCATCATACTTATCACTGTAGTGCAGGTTAACAGCTCCAACAGGTGCAGCAAAAAATGGGTATTTAAATTTCATTCCGAAGATTTCAAGAGATGTATCTACTGGACGATTTTCATGAATGGTATCCATGTTTACACGTATTTCCTGCCATTTTTGATAGTTACGAATGGCTGTATCACCAACTCCCTTTGCTCCCGGTCCTGGTATTGAATTCTTGCATACTATACCATTACAAACATTACATGCCTTACAGTAATCTCCCATACATGTACGAGCCTCTTTTAGCACATCGTTATAATTCATATTAATTACCTCCAAAAAAACGTAGAATGTACATTAATTCATGTTTTAATTATACACTTTTTGGCGATAAATTAGGACTATTATTTGAACATTTTCACTGTTTATTTTCAACGCAAAGGATTGATAAATTTTTAACTTCTAATAGGTTAGCAACGGACTTACATTTTGCCATAAATAGATGGAACAGGTTATCTCTATCTATTTCTCTTAAGCTTTCGTAATTTCCCTGGCCTTTTGCAATTATCACATCAACGCCATAAAACTTTTCTTTAAATTCATCACTTACTCTTTCAATAACAGTTCCTGATGAATAATCTCCATTTTCAATTATTTCAGCAACTTCTTCCATGCCTACCATCTTTGCATCATCTAAAGTAACATCATTTACTATTGCTTTCCCTCTAACAGCAAAATATATCTTAATATCTGGAAACTCAGCTTTTATATATTTAATAAAAAGCTTGTCCAAGCAAATTTCGCCACAATTATCTCCTAAATACATAAGGGTCTTAGCTGTTTTAAGTTTATCGTATAATTCCTTACTGTGGTCTATAGCAAGACTTATTTCATTAATGTTTTCTATTTTTTCTTTTAGCAAATTAAAATCAAATTTATGCTTAGCAGCAAAGTCAATTAAATTACCTGCTACAGCAACTTTTAAAGCCGTATTAAATTTATTATTTGAACTTTCAATAAGGTTCTCAATTTTATCAAGGATTTTTAGAGTTTCTAAGTTATAATACTCTTTTATCTCTCTATAAGGATTATCATTCTCTATATATTGAAGAATAATATTCCATGTGCCCCCCATAACCTCAGGATTGCATTTACCATAATCAACTTCATGTAGATACTTAAGCACATCTCTCATTATTTTTTCTTTTTTGTTTCTGTCTACTTCTAGTAAGTCTGTTATTTTTATTACTTGATTAATGTTACATTTTATGCAGTTTAAATCTAATATCATACTTTTCTCCTTACCTTACCTTAATTCAATATAATGTATTATCTTATTATTTATTATAACAATAAATAAATTTTTTGTCATATTTTATCATTAAATAACTATCTTGTAAAAGGACTGACCCTGTTCCATTTTATGGAACAGGGTCAGTCCCCCTTACATTTATTTACTATTCAACTGTAACTGCTTTTGCAAGGTTTCTAGGCTTGTCTATATCGCAGCCTCTTGATTTTGCTATATGGTATGAGAATAATTGTAATGGTACTACTGATAGTACTGGTGCAAGGATTGGGCTTACTCTTGGAATGTATATTACATTATCTACTACTTTTTCTATAGTATCATGTCCTTCCATAGCAATTCCTAATACCCTTGCTCCTCTGGTTGAAACTTCTCTAACGTTACTTACTGTCTTTTCAAATAGATTTTCTTGAGTTGCAAGAGCTATAACTGGTGTTCCTTCTTCTATTAAGGCAATAGTTCCATGTTTAAGTTCTCCTGCTGCATAAGCTTCTGAATGGATGTAGGAAATTTCTTTAGTCTTTAAGGATCCTTCCATTGCTACTGCATAGTCAAGTCCTCTACCTAAATAGTACATGTCTTCTTTATCTTTATTTGATTCTGCTATTTCTTTTATTTCATCTTCATATTTAAATATTGATGATATATTGTCTGATAATCCTAGTAGTCCTTCCTTAACTTCTTCAATTGCTTCCTGTGTCATTGTACCTTGAATTTCAGCAATATATAGAGCTACAATATATAAGGTTACTATTTGAGTTACATAAGCCTTTGTAGATGCAACTGCTATTTCTGGTCCTGCCCAAGTGTATAAAACATCATCAGCTTCTCTAGCTATTGAGCTTCCAACTACGTTTGTTATAGCAATAACTCTTGCCTTGTTTTCTTTTGCAAGTCTTATAGCAGCTAAAGTATCTGCTGTTTCCCCTGACTGGCTTAGAACTATCATAAGGGTATTTTTATCTATTATTGGTTCTCTATATCTAAATTCTGATGCAATATCTGTTTCTACAGGAAGTTTGATTGTTTTTTCTAGTATAGCTTTTCCAACAACTCCAGCATTGTAAGCTGTTCCACAAGCTACTATATAAACTCTGTTTATGCCTTCTAATTCTTCCTTAGAAATTTTTACATCATCTAGTTTAACTTTTTCTCCAAGAGAAATTCTTCCTGCTAAGGTATCTTTAACTGCCTTTGGCTGTTCATGAATTTCCTTTAGCATAAAGTGATCATATCCACCTTTTTCTGCTGAATTTGCATCCCAAGTAACATGGAAGATTTCTTTATTTATTTCTTCCTTATCACTGTTTAATAGCTTAACGCCATTCTTATCAATAATAACAAATTCATTATCTTCTAGTAGATAAATATCTCTTGTATGATTTAGTATTGCGGGAATATCTGATGCTATAAAGCTTTCTTCTTTTCCTACTCCTACTATAAGGGGGCTATCTTTTCTTACAGCTATAAGCTTGTTTGGTTCATCCTTACAGATTGCTCCAATAGCATAGCTTCCTGATAGCTTCTTTGTGGCTTTAATTAAGGCATCTAATAAATCTCCATTATAGTAGTAATCAACTAAATGAGGTATAACTTCAGTATCTGTTTGTGATTTAAAGTTATATCCTTCTGAAATTAGCCATTCTCTAAGTTCAATATAGTTTTCAATAATACCATTATGAACTACTGCTATAGTTTCTGCTTCGTTTAGATGTGGGTGAGAGTTTACATCTGATGGTTCTCCATGAGTTGCCCATCTAGTATGTCCAATTCCTAAGTTTCCTTTTACAGT
>JAAYOT010000286.1 GCA_012520205.1 Clostridiales bacterium | reverse complement strand
TTTAGAGCTTAATTTTAATTAAGCTCTAAATATAACCTCTTCCCTAGAGAACATGAATTTAGCAAATACTATAGAAAGAAGAATATATAATAAGTGCCAGCAAACAACTATTAATATATGTTTAAAGTCATATATCCCAACTAGGAATTCCTTCATAAGACAGACTGCATTTGTTATTGGAATATTAAAAAATAGTGGTTTTATTGATTTAACATCAGTCACATAAGGAATAAATGCTAGAAGCATAGCAGGCATAGTAAGGGCTGCTAAATATGAATTTGATTCTTTAGTTGATCTTGCAAAAATACTTATTGAAATTTGTAGTGTTGCTAAGAATATTAAAACCAATACTCCGATCAATAGAAGTCCCAGCATTGAGTAAATATCCATTTTAACATCAAGCCCTCCATTAGCTCTTGCGAATTTTTGGAAGGAAAATGTCATAACAAATATATTGGCTAATAGTGATATAAAGGCAACTGTGCAAAGAGCTACTATTTTACCTGTTATTATTGATGAACGATTGACAGATGTAGATAATAGCGGTTCAAAGGTAAACCTTTCTTTTTCACCAGCACCTAAGTCAGAAGCCATTCCAGTAGTTGAAGAAATCATAAATATTGCTATAAGTGATGGAAGCATTGACATTATTATATGTGAAATACCATTTGCTTCTTCCCCATCATTAACTCCAGATTTAACTTCTAGAGTAAAGGGTGATAAAATTGATGAATCTAAGCCAGAAGCAGATAGCCTTTGAGTTACTATGGTATTTTTATAGTTTTCAAGTACTTCATTAATCATTGAATGTGCAAGCATAGATTTATTTGATTCTTCATCTATTAAAATTGTAATGTTATCGCTTTTACCAGCCATAATATTTTCATCAAATTTTTCAGGAATTTGAATTATAAGCTGAATATCTCCGCTCTTTAATAAATCTTTAGGAGTTTCAGTTTCTACTAAATTAGCGGAAGGAAGAGATAAAATTGCCTCTGCTACACTAGAATCAGTATTACCTTCCATATAAATATTGATTTCCTCCTGAGCTTCTTTTTGAAGATCTGCTACGGATGATGACATAAAACTAAACATTGCAGGATAGATTAATATGGGCAAAAATAATGTAACTATTAATGTTTTTCTATCCCTAAAGATATCTAATAATTCCTTTTTTAAAATAGTTATAAAATTATTCATTTAAGCCACCTCCTATAATCTTTAAGAAGATTTCTTCAACATCACTATCATTATGTTTTTCTTTTAATTCTGGAAGGGTACAATTTTCCAATAGATTTCCCTTATTTATTATTACAACCCTATCACATAATTTTTCAACTTCCTTTATAGAGTGGCTAGAGAATAAAATGGTCTTTCCTTCCTTTTTGCATTGAAGAATAAAATCTTGAACAATCTTTGCTGCACTAACATCTAAACCTGTTGATGGCTCATCAAATAGCATAACAGATGGATTGTGAACTATAGATCTTGCAATTGATATTTTTTGTTTCATACCCCTTGAGTATTTTCCTACAGGTTTGTCTATATAGTCCTTCATGCCAAAGCTTTCAGCTAATTCATCCACTCTTCTATCGGCTTCCTCCTTGTTCATTCCATAAAGATTTGCAAAGTATCTTATGTTTTCCCTACCTGTTAATCTATCATAAAGGCCTACATCACCGCCAAAAAGAATACCAATATTTTTTCTTACTTCAGCAGGCTTTTCTTTTACATCAATATCATTAACTGTAATAGTACCAGAGGTTATTCTAAGCATAGTAGAAATCATTCTAAGAGTGGTAGTCTTACCAGCACCATTTTCTCCTAATAATCCAACTATTTCTCCAGGTTTTACTGAGAATGTTAGATTGTTTACAACTGTGGTTTTTTTAAATTTTTTTATTACCTTGTTTAATATGAGCATTTATTTCCTCCTTCATAAAAGTGATAGGAATATTATAGCATAAATGATTAAAGATGGGAATGTGTACAAAAACACATAATTTATAATATTATAAATAAAAAATGATAAAAAGAGTAAAAAAATATTGACATAAAACATATGTTCTTATACTATATAAATATAGAACTTATGTTTGTGCGGAGGTTATAATATGGAGAATGAAATTTTTGTTAAGTTAAATTATAAAACAATTGGCGAATTTAAAAGCTTAATAGTAGATAGGCAGCATAAAAAATGTGACGATAAGAAATATTTAATGTGTACAGGTAAGTATGATAAAAATGGATGGACCTTCATATTCAAAGCTAATAGCATAAAGGAAGCTGAAGATTTTATAGACAATAATTCAAGGGTTATTAATAGAAAAAGATGCAGCATTTTAGAAAGGAACATGCATATTCAAGATTTCGATACAGTTCAAATTCCAGCATTTATATAGATTTTACTTTTAAGTATAATAAAAGGAAGCCCTTCATAAATATTTTTATGAAAAGCTTCCTTTGTTAATAGGCCGATTTATAATATGTAATATATTTTCTAATTAATGATTATAATTGTTTTTATATGTTTCAGATATAACAATGGATAAGTTATCTATTAAGTTAATAACAGTACCTTCTCTTTCACTTTTGCTACTTTTTATTATTTTAACTTCAGGCCTTAAAGGGAAGTTTCTGTAGGTTTCTGTAACCATTCCTAGATCCCCAGTACTCAGTTTAACAATAGTTCCATTTGGGAAAGGTACTACCACTTTTGAAAAAAACTTGACAATTTCAAAGTCAAATAGAGTACCTGCATTACTCATTATATATTCAAGGGCATCGCTAGCAGATAATGATGGCATATAATTTCTTTCAGAAGTAAGAGCATCATAAGCATCTGCAATGGATACTATTCTAGCTAAATAGTTTATTTGATTTTCTGCTAAACCCCTAGGATATCCTGTCCCATCAACTCTTTCATGGTGTTGATGGATAATAGCCTTGCTATCATTTGGAATAATATCTATATCTTTTATGTAATTATAACCTTTTTCACAATGCTCCTTTAAAATTTCATATTCCTGTGAAGTTAAAGGACCATCCTTATCTATTATATTTTTATCTATAAATTCTTTACCAATGTCGTGTAATAAGGCACCGATGCATAGACTCAATAAATCATCTTTAGGAAGTTTTAGTCCAATCCCAACAACTAGGGATATAACTGCTATATTAAGGCTGTGATCATATATATTTGGATTTTTATCTTTTATATCTGATAGAATATATACCATATCATCTTTTGATAGTATATTATCTAATAGTTCTTCAGCTAGTAAAATAATTGAGTTTAGGAAATCGTTTTCTCCAGTATGTATATTATTTTTATGAATACCACTAAAGGTATTCTTCAATGAATTTAGGCATTTATCACGAAGCTCATTTTTAATGATAAGCTTAATTTCAGGATTATAACTATTCTCAATAATGTATAAGGATTTTATTTCGTATTTAATTAGTTTTTGAATTATGTTTTTATTAAGTTGAGCCCCACAATTTAATAAAACTCTTCCTTCAGAATCATATAAAGTTTTTCCAAGGTATGAATTAGGTTTAACGTCTTTTAAAGGAATAAGTTTCATATTTTCACCTCTGTTATACTTTTGTCTATATTATATCAATTTTTAGTAAAAAACAATAGAATTTTTACTAAAATTTATAATAATGCTATAAGTAAATGCAATAATAATTAAATTTGAAATTTATTTTATATTATTTGAGAATTTTATAATAATTCAATAAAAAAATAAATAGTTTATACTTCTAGTGTAGCATAAACTATTTGTTTTTTATATATCTAGTAGATTTTTAGTGTAATTTGAATAAAGATTTCGTAGTTTACTCATTTTTTCTTCAAGTTCGATATATAAATCAGAAGCTAGAGCATAATCCTTTGATAAAAGAGCATGTCTTATTCTTGAAAATAAACTCTTACTAGTATAGCTGTCTTTCATTATATATTTTCTTAAGTTATCTATCTCCATCCAATTTGAAACATCTAAGTCTAAAGCATCACAAGAATGCAATTTTTTAAAGGATCTTATTTCGTTTGCATGATTATTAATAACTCTATGGCAAACATCAGTAGACCATCTTTCAATTATAGCTAATTTAAAACTATGAATTAGCTTTTCGCTAAATACATTATTTCTTTCTAATACCCTTAGTTTTTCAGGATTCTTATCAAGGTTAATTAGGTTTTCATAAATAGTAGCAGGTGCTTTTCCAAAATACTTTTCTCTTTCTTTTTCAGTATAATATTCAAATACATCCTCTTCACTTCTATAAGCTCTATCTTTATCTAAATAGTCAGCTTCATCACCTGGATTCTTAGATAATTCAGCTAAAAGTTCTTTTGGTTCTTTATTATTTTCAAGAACATAAAGAATTCCGTCTAACATAGACAAATATGAAACTGCTATAACCAAATAAATATTTGAGTGAGGATTTGGTGATCTAAGTTCAAATCTTGTAGCTAAGGGATTAGATAAATCTCTTATTAGCCCTACTAGTATTGTTCTATTTCTTGATGGATTATCAGGAGATAGTCCAAGGGAAGTAACTACACAAACTGGAGCTTCAAAGCCAGGTTTTAATCTTTTAAAGGCACCATTAGTTGTAGAAATAAAGGGATTCATAATATCATAATTTTTTAAGATTCCCATTAATGCACCGTAGCCTATACTGCTTAAGAAGTCATCCTTTTTTCCTTCAAATAAGTTAATTATTTTTCCATTATTTAATTTTAAATTTACTCCAAGGTGAGTATGCATTCCTGATCCTGCCACATCATCAATTGGTTTAGCCTTAAAGCTTACATCTAATCCATGACGCCTAAAGGTTTCTTGAATTAAGATTTTAACAAATATTTCATTATCAGCAGCCTGCATTGAATTTGAGTATTTCCAATCTATTTCAAGTTGTTCCATTATATGATTAAATTGCCCATTAATATCTAATTTGGATTTAACGCCCCCAACTTCTTTATGACCCATTTCAGGTTCGAAGCCATACTTCTCCATTAAGATCAGAGTTTCTTCTAAAGCTGTTCTAACAGCTCCTTTTGTTCTAGTCCAATACTGTTCTTGAAGTACTTCTGAAGTTGATAATTCTTCTATATGAGCCTTTTCATTAGGTGTTTGAACCCAAAATTCCAATTCAGTTGCAGAAGTTGTAGTTATTTCTTTTATATCTTCAAACTTTATGCCATAAGGTTCTAAGGTTTTTGGATTCCTTTTGAAAACATCTAATAAGGAGTTTTTAAAGGTTTCTATAGCTGATTTTAAGATATTTCTTGAATCAACAGCTACATTATTGTGAATTAAGAAAGAAGGGATTCTAAGAGTACCAACTGGCTTATTTGTTTCAGGATCTATATGTTCATAGTTGTAATCAACAAACCAAGTAGCCTCTAGATCGGCTATCATATCTACTTTAGCATCATTTAAAGTTGCAATTCCTGGTAGCATAACAGAGGAACCATCAGTTTGTATGGCAACTCCCTCTAAAAAGGAATCAATGTCTTCTAAAAATAGTTTTGCAGGTATCTTTTCATCTGTATCGTTTCCTGATAAATCTATACCTACTACGGAAACGAATTTTATTTCAGGATGTTCTTCAAAAATTATTTCAAGATCTTCTTTTGTATGTTTTGACTTTGGTATTGAAAAAATTAAGTCTTTCATATGGGCCTCCTATAAATTTATGTATCTATTAAAAAAGATACGAATATTGGATTGTATAGATAATTAAACATTCGCAACCTTAATTATAGAAAAATTTTATTATATGGAATTCTTCATGTCAATAATAATGAAAAAGTAATTAGATTATTAAAAAAAATCTATAATATATTAATTTTAAAATAAAAATTCAAGCTAAATATTTTTATTTTAAACTGAAATTAATGTTTATATAAATATTATTACCTGTAACAATAAACTTATAATTATATTTTTTCTTGGTGATTCTTATTATATAAGAGATAAATGCCTAAATAATTATGGATTTATAAAGGATAAAAGTATAAAATAATTATAGAATTAAAGAAAATGGAGTGAGGTAGTTGGACAATAAAAGAAGGCCAATTGGTTTTTTTGATTCAGGGGTAGGTGGATTAAGTGTAATGAGAGAAGCACTAAAGATAATGCCTAATGAAGATTATATATATTTTGGAGATTCTAAAAATGCACCCTATGGTACAAGGACTGTAGATGAAGTAAGAAAGTTAACTTTTGATGCAGTTGATTTTCTATTGAGTAAGGGAGTTAAGGGAATTGTAATAGCTTGCAATACTGCAACTAGTGCAGCAGTAGCATCCTTAAGAATGGAATATCCTGAGCTTCCTATTGTTGGAATAGAACCAGCCTTAAAACCAGCTGTTGAATTAAATAAAGAAGGAAGCATTTTAATTATGGCTACTTCCATGACTTTAAAAGAAAAGAAGTTTAATAATCTTATGGAAAAGTATAGGGATAGAGCTGATATAATTCCTGTACCATGTCCAGGATTAATGGAATTTATAGAAGAAGGCAAACTTGAAGGTAAAGAAGTAGAGGATTATTTACATAATAAATTGAAAAAATATAGTGATATAAAGATAGCTTCAGTTGTCTTAGGATGTACACATTATCCTTTCGTAAAAAAGATAATTTCAAAAATTCTTGGTGATGAGGTAGATATTATTGACGGTGGGCATGGAACAGCTAAGGAAATACAAAGGAGATTAAAAATTAAAAACTTATTAAATGAGGAAGATAAAAGAGCCAATATAGAAATTATTAATTCTTCTAATAAAAAAGAAATAATAGATTTAAGCTATAAATTATTAAATATGTAGATAATGATATAAAAAATAGATAATATATAATTAACATAAAATAATTTAATAATTGTATTTACAATTAAAATGTGAACATAATATCAAGTGAAACTTACATTCATAGAGAGTTTACTACTTAGGTGAATGTTAGTTAAAATTATAAAAATATAGGCAATAAGAAAGGAGATTTTTATGAAAAATCCGATAGTAACAATAAGCATGGAAGATGGTGGAGTAATAAAAGCTGAATTATACCCAGAGGTTGCTCCTAATACAGTAAAAAACTTTATATCTTTAATAAATAAAGGATTCTATGATGGAATAATATTTCATAGAGTAATACCTGGTTTTATGATTCAAGGGGGATGCCCTCAGGGAACAGGTATGGGTGGTCCTGGTTATAGCATTAAAGGTGAGTTTTCAAGAAATGGATTTAAAAATGATTTAAAACATACTAGGGGAGTTCTTTCCATGGCTAGAACAATGATTCCAGACTCAGCTGGAAGCCAATTCTTTATAATGGTTGAAGATGCGCCACATTTAGATGGACAATATGCTGCCTTTGGTAAAGTTATTGAAGGAATAGAAGTTGCAGATAAAATAGTAGCTTCTAAAAGGGATTATAATGATAGACCATATGAAGATCAAAAAATGGTTAAGGTTACTGTAGAAACTTTTGGCGAGAATTATGAAGAACCTGAAATAATAGGGTAATGATTAGAGGAGGGTTATATGTTAGATAATAATAAATGTATATTAGTTTATAATATGCCTTTAGAAAAATTAGATTTTTTAGTAGATGAAGGATATAAGCTAATAGATGTAAAAAAAGAAATGATGGATATGACTGTTAGAGATATTCTAAAGGGGTTAAAATTTGAAACTGTTACTTCAAAGGAATATAAAGAGTCCCTTATACTTTTTAATAATTTTTTCGATGAGGAACTAAGAGGATTAATAAAAAGAATTAGAGAAAATATTAAGGGCGGAATTTTAGCAACAGTTACAGAACATTCCATGGATTGGAAACTTGGTTATCTACTTGAACATTTAGTAGAAGAAAGAGAATGGTATTTAAAGCAGCAGAAGGGAAGAGCTTAAGGTGAGTAGAGTAGGAGAAAAAATAAAAGAAGCAAGATTAAAAAGTGGAATTAGCCAAAAACAACTAGCTAAGAAGTTAGGTGTTGCAGAAAAGTTTATTAACGAAGTAGAACTTGGAAGAAGAGTTGCGCCAGAAAATTTCATAGAAAAAGCATCTAAAGTATTAAAAACTGATTTCAACGATATGAGTATGGTTGTTACAGATGAGGCATTACAAGAGGAAAAGAAAATCTTGAGAGAAGCATCTGCAAAAAGAAATGTTAATAAAAATAATGAAGTGAATCAAGTATGGACTAATGCCTTTTCATCAGTATTGAAAAATGTGCCAGTTTATGATTATTCCCTTTCCAATAACAAGGGATTTAAGGAAATGCCTATACATTCTAATAAAATAGAAGGTCATGCTCAAGATAAGGTTCTTTACTTAGAAATACAGAATGATGAAATGTCTGGGTTTAGAATGCTAAAGGGTGACTTAGCTTTTGCTTATTTAACAAAGGAAGTAGTAAACAACGGTATATTCTTAGTTGAGTATAAAGGAAAGAGAACAATAAGACAAATCAAAGCTCTAGGAAATTCAAAATTATTACTTGTGAGCAATGGGGGAAGCCTATTAACAGAAACTGTGGAGCAAAGAGAAATAAATATTATTGCTAAACTTGTAAGATTGGAAATTAAGCTTTAAGCAAGTAAGGAGCAAAGGTTAGGTAATAAGTAATAAGTATGGTTAATTGAAGGTGAAGTTTTTTCGTATATAAATATGAAAAGACTTCACCTTTATTGTATTTAAAATTGCCCCTGAAAATGATTTATCACTTTTATTAAAATAACATATATTGATATTAATAAATAATAGTGAAGAAAGGGTGATAGCATGGAAAGTATGGGCACA
>JAAYOT010000285.1 GCA_012520205.1 Clostridiales bacterium | reverse complement strand
TTCTCTTTACCTTTTACTTCTCACTTATTCTAACTGTTAACTGTGCCCTGGTTCAGCGCAGTTTGTAGCTTTTCCAGTTAAAATTTCCAATCCGTGTTTTAAGGCAGGAATAATATACTCCAAGTTTTCCCTACAAGCCTTTGGACTTCCTGGAAGGTTTATAATTAAGGTATTATTACGTATTCCAGATACACCTCTGCTTAACATTCCTTTAGGTGTAATAGAAATGCTATTAGCTCTCATAGCCTCAGAAATCCCCGGGGCCTGTCTGTGAATTATATCTAAAGTTGCTTCAGGGGTCCAGTCCCTTGGAGAAAATCCAGTTCCACCTGTAGTTAATATTAAATCTAGCTTTAAATCATCACATAACTTTATCATTTCCTTACTTAATACTTCCCTTTCGTCAGGAAGAACTTTATAATAAGAAACTTCATAATTATTATTTATTAATATTTCCTTAATAACTTCTGCACTTTTATCTTCTCTTTCACCAGCATATCCCTTATCACTGGCAGTTAAAATACCTACTTTAAACAATATAAGCACCGCCTTTTAAAAATAAATTTATATTAATATTAGATTCATTATTCAAATATTAATATAAAAGGGCTATGATATCAATAGAGAGGAATTTTTTAAATTCCTTAGTTTTTATAAAAAACATTGTAAGGAATCTTAAGCTTGTCTATAATATCTATATAGAAAGAACATTTTAAAAGGCATCCTGTCAGTAAAAAGAATGGAGGATAAGTTATGCTAGATAAGGAAGGAAGAGAGATAAATTACTTAAGAATATCAATAACAGATTTGTGCAACCTTAGATGCAAGTATTGCATACCTGAAGAAGGAGTAAATAAGAAGTGCCATTCTGAAATACTTAGTTTTGAAGAAATTGAAGAAGTGGTTAAAACTTCAGCAAAGCTAGGAATAAATAAAATTAGGATTACTGGTGGGGAGCCTCTAGTTAGAAAAGGTATTGTAGATTTAGTAAAAAAGATTGCTAGGGTTCCAGGGATTAATGAAATTGCAATGACTACAAATGGAACCTTACTAAAACAGTTAGCAAAGCCTTTAAAAGAAGCGGGTTTAAAGAGAGTAAATGTAAGCATAGATACTTTAAAAGAAGATAGATACGAAAATATAACAAGGGGTGGTAAACTATCTGATGTTCTTGAAGGCTTAGAAGCCGCTAAAGAAGTAGGTCTACATCCAATAAAGTTAAATGTAGTATTAATTAAGGGATTTAATGAGGATGAAATAGAAGATTTTATAAATTTAACTATAGATAATGATATTGATGTAAGGTTTATAGAATTAATGCCTATTGGGGTAAATGGAATTAAGTCACATGAAAAATTTCTATCAAATAAAGTAGTGTTAGAGAAAAATTTAAATTTGATACCGGTAGTAAGCAAGGATAAATCAGCTCCTGCTAAGCATTATAAGATAGAGGGGGCTAAGGGGAAAATAGGGCTTATTAATCCTATAAGTCATAATTTCTGCTCAAGATGTAATAGGTTAAGACTTACTGCCGATGGTAAAATTAAACCCTGTCTTCACTCTAATGAAGAAATTGATATAAAATCTGCATTAAGGCAAAATAAAGATATAATGCCTATTTTATCTAAGGCAATAAAGGTTAAACCAAAGGAACATCATATAAATGAAGAAAATTATAAACCAATAGATAGGGAAATGTTTCAAATAGGAGGCTAAAATGGATTTTACACACTTTAATGAAAATGGTAAAGCAAGAATGGTAGACGTAGGATCGAAGGATGAAACTAAAAGAGTTGCTCTTGCAAGAGGATCTATATGTATGAAAAAAGAAACCTTAATTAAGGTGAAAGATGGACATATGAAAAAGGGAGACGTTTTAGCTGTTGCTCAAGTTGCTGGAATTATGGGAGCAAAGAAGACAAGTGAAGTTATTCCAATGTGTCATAATATTATTATAGATGGAGTAGACTTAAGATTTGAATTTGATGAAGAAAATTCAGCTATACATATAGAAGCTGAGGCTAAGACTACAGGAAAAACAGGAATAGAAATGGAAGCTTTAACTGCTGTTTCTATAGCAGCCCTTACAATTTATGATATGTGCAAAGCAATTGATAAAGAAATGGTTATAGACAATATAAGACTTGTAAAAAAGACAGGTGGAAAATCGGTTGAATTCCTAAGAAGTGGGGAGGAAATATAAATGGCAAAGGTAATAGCAGTAAATATAAGTGAGACTAAGGGAGTTCCTAAGAAGACAATTTCAGAGGGGAAATTCATAGAGGATTTTGGGTTAGAAGGAGATGCTCATGCAGGAAAATGGCATAGACAAGTTAGCCTTTTAGGAGTAGAAAGCATTAATAAGATGAAATCCCTAAAAGGAGATAAATTAGATACAGGAAAATTTGCAGAAAATCTAACCACAGAGGGAATTATTCTTTATGAATTACCTGTTGGAACAAGACTTAAGATTGGAGAAACAATTCAGGAAGTTACGCAAATAGGGAAGGAATGCCACACAGGCTGTAATATCCGCCAATTAGTAGGTGACTGTGTTATGCCAAGGGAAGGGATATTTACAAAGGTTATAAAAGGCGGAATCATTAAAGCTGGAGATGAGATTGAAATAATAAACAATAATTTATAATAAGGGGTGTAGAATTATATAAAAAGTGCGCAGCACTTTCAACCGCAACTGTGGACTGTGAATTGTGCACTGTGAACTGTGAATTGTGCACTGTGAACTGACAAAAGTGCTGCGCACTTTTCTACTATTATAACTATAAAAGAAAAATAAAAGTGATAGAATATATATTAGAAGAAATATAGGGAGTGAATTATGTGGATAAAAAAAGTAGAAGCAAAATATTACTTGAACTTTTTAATTGTTTTTTCAAAATAGGAGCCTTTACTTTTGGTGGTGGCTATGCAATGATTCCTTTAATTGAAAGGGAAGTAGTAGATAATAAAAAATGGATTGAGAGAAAGGAAATTGTTGATGTTTTTGCTCTTGCCCAATCACTGCCTGGTGCTATTGCAATAAATACATCAACTTTTATAGGATATAAGATATTAGGAAAAGTAGGGGCTATTGTATCTACAATAGGTATTATTTTACCCTCTCTTATTATTATAACTTTAATTGCTATGTTTTTTTCTGTAGTTAGGGGCAACCCAGTATTTGAAGAAATATTTGATGGAATAAGTCCTGCAATAGTGGCTTTAATATTAGTAGCTGGAATAAAAATTGTAAAGCAATCAGTTAAAGATAAAATTGGGATAATTATATTATTATGTACAATAGTTTTTATTACATTTTTTAATATGCAGGCGATATTTGCAATTATTGGCGGCGCCTTAGTTGGAATTTCAATATATTTCTTTTTTCCGGATTTAAGAGAAAAAATTATAAGTAGGGAGGAAGAAGATAATGGAATACGTTAGACTGTTTTTTTCTTTTTTTAAAATAGGTCTCTTTGGTTTTGGCGGAGGTTATGCCATGATACCCTTCATACAAGCAGAAAATGAAAAGTTTAATTGGATTTCCTCCTCTGATCTTATAGATATAATTGCAATATCAGAAATGACACCTGGTCCAGTTGCAATTAATTCAGCAACTTTTGTTGGTTACAATGTAGGAGGAATTCTAGGGGGAATACTTGCAACAATAGGAGTTGCCCTTCCTTCATTATTACTTATATTGATTATAGCTAATATCTTTTTAAAGTTTAATAAACATCCTCTAAAAACCTTATCCTTTTATGGAATAAGACCAGTAATTGCAGGTCTTATTATTTCAGCTGCCTTAGTAGTAGCAGAAACAGCTTTTTTTAAGAATGGAATTTCATTGAATATAGAAACAAAAAACATTTTTCAAGAAATTAGTTTAGGAAATGTTTTTATTTTTATATTAAGTTTATTTCTCCTTTTAAAGACGAAAATAAATCCCATACTTATAATTGTTATTGCTGGTGTTTTAGGGTTATTGCTATAATAGCATCATTTTTAAGTATCAGAAATAACAATAAATATTATATTTGAGACCTTGTATGAAGTCTTTTAAAAAAATAATATTAGAGGGGCTGTCGCACTAATAATTAGTGCACAGTCCCTTTTTGTGCAAAAAAATAAATCCTAGACTCCATGAGTTTAGGATTTATGATAAAATATTTTTATGCACAAAGAAAATATTTTACAAAAGAAT
>JAAYOT010000037.1 GCA_012520205.1 Clostridiales bacterium | reverse complement strand
ATTATCTATATTTTCTTCAATATATACTTCTTGAATATTTTTTGCAAATAAAAAGAACCAATGCATTATTGGCTCTTATTCTTCTATAGAAATTAATATTATTCTAAATCTTGTAATTTACCTTTTTCCTTTAACTTAATTAATAATTCCTTTGGATCTTTATTTATTATAAGTTCCTCAGGGAAATTTATAGATTCAAGCATATTAATAGCTTCAGTAAACTCCCCTATTTTAGTGCAAAAGTGCGCATCGCTATTTATAATTATCTTGGTATTATATTCTTTGCATAATAAGGCTATTTCTCTACAATTTAAAAAACTTCCTGGTCTAGATGTGGTAAAGGAGCTATTGTTTATTTCAATTAAAACATCATGCTCTTTAGCGCATTTTACTACTTCCTCAAAATCTACGGAAACTGCTGGATTTCCAAGATGTCCTATTATATCAATCTTGCCCTTTTTTATTGCATTTGTAAAAGCTCTTGTATTTTCTTCTATATTTCCTACCTTATATACTTCTGTGTGTATACTTCCAATTACTATATCAAGTTTATCTAATATGGAATCAGTCATATCTAAATTTCCGTCATAGTCCATTATATTAGCTTCAACTCCATAGAGCATAGTAACTCCAAAAAGTTCTCTAGGTAAAACTCTATAATTACCAAAGTACCAAGTATGGGGGGAAGCAGGCATTGTAATTCCGTGTTCTGTAGTTCCAAGAACTTTTATCCCCTTCTCAGAAGCAGCCTTAGCATTTTCCATTAAAGTTGAATAAGCATGGCCACTAGCTATAGTGTGTGTATGAACATCTAATTTATATTTCATCTTATCACCCTTTTCATTATATTCTAAAGTATAAAACTATTTTAATATTATAATTAACAATAAGTGCATATTACATGATAACATATGTTTGCTAAATTTCAAATAACTATGGCCTTAGAAACCCTTTTTGCTGATTTTTTGGTTAGTGTAAGTTTTTAATTTATTGTTGCAATATCGTTTTTTATTTTCTTTTCTTATCATTTACGAGTATTTTATTTAAGTGTATAAATCTAAATTAATAGCTTTAAAACCTCTTTTCTTTATAATTATGCTTGGAGAAATATTTTACAAAAGCTTGTATTTTTTAAATCTATCTTCCTAGCTTGAGTACCTTTTTTTACTTGTTAATTGGATAATATTTTAAAATTAATAGGTATTAGAATTACGCCCCCTACACCACCTTATTTAGGCTCCCTATTCAGTTATTGGTGGTGTTTAGTATTTATATTCAGTATTTAATAGGGGCGGGTTTTCCGCATTCGGTTTTCCCGAATCTGGATTTCCCGCATCCGGTTTTCCCGTATTCGGATTTTCCTCATTGGGATCCTTATAATTTAGGTTTTCTAAAGTTGGAACCTTAGCTATATTTTATAACCTTCTCCATTTATGAATATATGCAACTTTTGTAATTTTAAAAATAAATCATCGTATTTTTATCCACAGTTTACTTTTTATGGAATATATTATATGATAATAATAGAAAATTATTGGTGGGTGGTAAGAGAAATGAAAAGAATTGCATTTATATTTATATCTATATTTATATCAAGTTCTCTATTAGTTGGATGTTATAAAGAAAAGGCAGTTGATCTTCCTGCAAAGGTTGAAACTAGCCCTGAAGAAGAAGTTAAAGAAATTGTTGAAGATAATAGTGATATGAAAAATATCATAGTTAATAAGTATAAAATTAGTGTTGAAGATAATTTTGAGAATATTGTTAACTTAGATTTGAGAAATAGTACTTTTATAGAAAGGTATTCAGATTCAATTAATTTAGTTAAGAATTTTAGCGAAAATAATTCCTTAGAATTGATTTTTGCTGAGCCAATTGAACATAGAATAGGCAGAATGGATCATATAGAAAATCGTTCAAAATTACTAGAAGATTTAAAATTAGCAGGTGCAGAAGCAGTTACCTACTATACGGATGAGGATATACTAAATGTAGAATTAGGTATTACTGAAGGAGAAGATAGTTACTCACATATAACTTACAAAGCATCACTTACAAATGTAGATGAAAATTTTAGCTTTAAGGAATCTAAGCTAAATAAATTTAGAAATATGTTTATTGAAAAAGATGAGTTAGATTATGAGAAGATAAATAAGTACATTAAAGACAGATTAAATAATGAAATAGATGTAGATACAATATTCTTTAATAAGATAGATAACGATAAATACGAAACAGTTAGGATCGAAAATAATAACTGCTATTATAAATTAATTTAT
>JAAYOT010000284.1 GCA_012520205.1 Clostridiales bacterium | reverse complement strand
TCTAAAGTATTTTTATTTATAGTTGCTGAGAAGATTAATAATTCCCTATCCCTCATAGTTTTTTTAATTATGTCTTTAACAAAGGCTGAACTTGTATTATCTAGAAGATTGTCTGCTTCATCTATAACTATTGTTTTAATTGTGTGGGATGTAATTTTCTTTTTATTCATTAAGTCTAGTACTCTTCCAGGAGTTCCAACTATTATATGAGGTTTAATTTCCTTAAGTTTTTTTATTTGATTAAAAATATTTACATCACCAATTAAGGTTAAGGAAGTAACAGGTATCTTTGAATTAACTGCAAGCATTTTTATTTGTGCCTCAGTTTGCATAACTAACTCATGAGTTGGGGCAATTATAAGGATCTGCATTTCCCTTTTTTTAGTATTAATTTTTTGAAAGATTGGAGCAAGAAAGGCTAAAGTCTTTCCACTACCAGTATAAGCTTCCCCTATAACATCTTTATTTTCTAATATTTCAGGGATAGCAAGGGCCTGAATTTCTGTTGGTTCAGTTATATTCTGAAGTTCTAATCCCTTTACTATGTTATCATTTAATCCCAGTTCTCTGAATGATTTCATATTTTTCTCCTTTGATTTTTATTTTTAAGTATATTATATACATTTTTCATAGAAATAACGATACAAATAATTTTATACTATTTTTGTACAAATAGTTAATAAATTATGAAAATGTTGACATTAAGTTTTCAGAATCTTAAAATTATATTTTGGAGGGGTGATATTATGAGTAATGAAAAAGGTAGTATTTCAATTAACACAGAAAATATTTTTCCTATCATTAAAAAATGGTTATATTCAGATAAGGATATCTTTATAAGGGAGCTTATAAGTAATGGCTGTGATGCTGTTAGTAAGCATAAGAGACTTGTATCCTTTGGAGAAGCCGAGGGTAGCGGCGAAGAAGACTATAAAATATTAGTTTCAGTAAGCAAAGAAAAAGGAACCTTAACCTTTAGCGATAATGGAATAGGAATGACTGGTGAAGAAATTAAAAATTATATTAATCAAGTAGCTTTCTCAGGGGCAAAGGACTTTGTAGAAAAATACAAAGATAAAATGGCTGAAGGAAATGATATAATAGGACATTTTGGACTTGGATTTTATTCTGCTTTTATGGTATCTAAAAGAGTACAAATAGATACGCTTTCATATAAAAAGGATGCAGAAGCAGTTAGATGGATTTCCGATGGCGGCACTGAATATGAAATAACAAGTTCAGATTCAAGAACTACAAGGGGTACAACTATAACACTATTTATAGATGATGAAAGCAAGGAGTTTTTAGACCTTTATAAGGTAAGAGCTATTATTGAAAAGTATTGTGCCTTCCTACCAACAGAAATTTTCTTAAAGGATGAAGATAAAAAGGAAGAAGATAAGGATTCTAACAAGGAAGAACCACTAAATGATACTAATCCACTATGGCTTAAGAGACCAAGTGAATGTACAGATGAAGAATATAAGGAATTTTATCGTAAGGTATTCCATGATTTCCAAGATCCTTTATTCTGGATACATTTAAATGTTGATTATCCATTTAATCTAAAAGGAATTCTTTACTTCCCTAAACTAAAAAATGAATTTGAATTAGTAGAAGGAGAAGTAAAGCTATTTAATAATCAAGTTTTCGTAGCAGATAACATAAAAGAGGTTATCCCTGAGTTCTTATTACTTCTAAAGGGAGCTATTGATTGTCCAGATTTACCACTAAATGTCTCAAGAAGCTTCCTACAAAATGATAGGGATGTAAGCAGAATATCTAAACATATAGTTAAAAAGGTAGCAGATAAGCTAAACTCTATATTTAAAAATGACAGAGAAAAATATAATGAATTCTGGGATGATATCCAATTATTTATTAAATATGGATGCTTAAGAGATGAAAGCTTCTACGATAAAATTAAGGATTCAATAGTATTTAAGAATATTGAAGGTAACCATATTACCTTAAATGATTATTTAGAAAAGGCAAAGGATAAACATGAGAATAAGGTATTCTATATTAACGATATGGAAAAGCAATCTCAATATGTTAAGTTATTTAAGGAATATGACTTAGGTGCTGTCATATTAAGTACTCCAATAGATAATAACTTTATTTCCTTCTTAGAATATAAGGTAGGAAATATTAAGTTTAATAGAGTTGACTCAGATTTATCTGATGTTCTTAAAGATAAGGAAAATAAGGAAGAAAATAAAGAGGATAATGATAAGATCATAGAATTATTTAAGGATGCTGTAGGAGATAAGGTTAAGGAGTATTCTGTAGAAAGCTTAAAGAACGAGGGAACTCCAGCAATGATTCTTGTTTCTGAATATTCAAGAAGAATGGCAGAAATGCAAAAGCAATTTGGTGGAGCTGCTGGGATGGGCCTACCAGAGGAAAAGACTCTTGTCATAAATAATAATAATCCTATAGTTAAGAAATTAGCATCACTTAAAGATGACGAAAGTAAGAAAGATAAGATTAAATTAATATGTAATCAAATAGTTGATTTAGCTTTAATTTCTAATAAGTCATTAAGCGCAGAGGAGCTAGATTCATTTATCCAAAGAAGTAATGAGATTATGAAAATAGTAGTTGAACTTTAATTTATAATGAAAATGAGTTGTTTCATAAGAATATAGAAACAACTCATTTTTTCATTAATTGCATAAAGTTGGTAAAAGGGGTAGTATTATAGTTAGAGTAATATTTAGCTAGGAGGTAGAAGTAAATATGAAGAAGAAGTTAATGAATATAATTACAATTATAATGACTTTATTTATTTTTACAGGATGTGGTCAAGGAGTAAAGGAAGAAGCAAACAATGCTCCTAAAGAAGATAAAGAAATTAAGGTTGTTGTTCCAGATGGATTACCTAGCATGGCGATAGCAAAGATGATAAAGGAAAATCCAGAAATTTCAGAAGGATATAATGTTAGCTATTCTATAGAAAAGACACCTGAAAATATTGTTTCAGCTGTATTAAAAGGAGAGGTTGCCATTGCTCTTGTCCCTTCAAATGTTTCAGCTACTCAATATAACAAGGAGGCTGGATATAAAATTGCAGCAACAACTGGCTGGGGGTCCTTTTATTTAATTTCAACAGATAGAGAAAAAACTATTGATGATTTAAAGGGAGAAGAAATATATAACATTGGAAAAGGCCTAACCCCTGATATAGTTACTAAAGCAGTACTTAAAGATATGGGTTATGACCCAGAATCAGATTTTAATTTTAGTTATGTTAATGGAGTTACAGAACTTGCTCCAATGATAATAGCAGGAAAAACTAAATATGCAGTTGTTCCAGAACCAGCCCTTTCACAAGTTTTATCTAAAAATCCTGACTTAAAAGTAGTTATGGAGTTAAATGAAGAATGGAAAAATAACAATTCTTCAGATTATGGATTTCCTCAAGCTACTATAATAGTAAAGGAAGATTTAATTGAAAATGATA
Source organism: Clostridiales bacterium (assembly GCA_012520205.1). Taxonomy (GTDB): domain Bacteria; phylum Bacillota; class Clostridia; order Clostridiales; family Clostridiaceae; genus Clostridium. Next base: position 3,229 of record JAAYOT010000284.1, on the reverse strand, counting down.
GTGAATTTGTAGAAGCATTTTTAGATAAGGTAGAAGAAAGTACTATCTTTGCAAATGAAAATAGAGAAGAACTAGCAAATTATTGTGAGGAAATAGGGGTTTCAGCTAATAAGGCTATAATTCCAAAGGCCATGGATAAGGCAAATATTAAGTTTGTAAAAATAAATGAATCTAGGGATGAATATAAAACATATTTTAATAAATTAAATGATTTTGATCCAGCAACTATAGGGGGAAAGGTTCCAGATGAAGGAATTTTCATGGAAAAATAGAAAGCAAAGCCTAATTTCATTCTTAATCTTAATAATACTTTGGGAAGTCCTTGCAATAAATATTAACAAGGAAATATATCTTCCTAGGATAGAAAAAGTAATATTAGCAATGTTTGATATATTAAAGAGTGAAGGTTTTATAAATAATTTATTTAGCAGTTTATATAGAACCTTAATAAGTTTTACTAGTGCTTTAGTTTTATCTATAATTTTAGGGATACTATCTTTAATGTATCCCTTTTTTAGAAATTTCTTAAGGCCAATAAATGCAATAGGAAAGACAATACCTACCATGGTATTAGTATTATTAGCCCTTATTTGGTTTGACAAGGATAAGGCTCCTTATGTTGTAGGCTTTGCAATAGTTTTTCCTATACTATATGAGGGAATTTTAAGTTCCTTGAAAGAAATTGATAAAAAACTTTTAGATATGTGCAAAGTATACAGGGTATCAACAAAAGAAAAAATATTGAAAATATATATTCCCTCAATGCTCTTTTATATTATGGGAATCCTCATATCTACTCTTTCCTTAGCCTTTAAGGTTGTAATAGCTGGAGAGGTTCACGGTCAGCCAGATTACGGGATAGGGGCAGCTATTCAGTTAGAAAAAATGAATTTTAATACTACAGCAATCTTTGCTTGGATTTTTATTATAGCCTTACTTTCCTTGCTTTTCGAAGGAATTAATAAGCTGTTTATAAAAAGGGTATATAAATGGAGAGATGAAAATGAAATTGCAAATTAAGAATTTATCTAAGGCTTTTGAAGACAAAAAGATATTTGATAATTTTAATTTAGAACTTAAAGATAATATAAATTGTATTATTGGATCATCAGGTGGAGGAAAAAGCACATTACTCAACATTATTGCAGGATTATTAGAGGCTGATAAGGGAGAAATAATAGGAATTGATAAAAATAAGGATATAAGTTATATATTTCAGGAAGATAGGTTAATTCCCTGGCTAACAGTTAAGGAAAATATGGAGATATTTATATATGATTATTATGGTAAAGAAGAGGGAAGAAGGAAAATAAAAGAGATCTTAAAACTTGTACATATTGAGGATATAGAAGATGAGTATCCTGGAAAATTAAGTGGAGGAATGCGGCAAAGAGTTAATATTGCTAGGGCCTTCCTTAAACCATCAAAACTCATTTTAATGGATGAACCCTTTAAATCCTTAGATTATAAAATTAAGTATTCAATTATGAGAGATTTAAAGGAGATGTTAAATAAAAAAGATAAAATGGTGATATTTGTTACCCATGATGTTGATGAAGCAATATTCTTTAATGGAACTGTTTATGTTCTAGGGGGAAGACCCTTTGTTGTAAAAGGAATTTTTAAAGGTAGTCTAGAAAAGCATAAGGAAGACATAATAGGCTTAATATGATTCTAGAAAAGTTAGAAATTTATTGGGAGATGCATTTGCATCTCCCTTTATTATTTACTTAGTTTTTATTACTATTTCTAATAGATTTTACTTCTTTACTTCTAATATATTGTGTCTAACTTTAGATAAAGCTTCTTTTGATTTTTCTTGATTCATAAACATCAAAATTACATAAAGTGAATCTAAGATGCTCAGTTGAGATATACGAGAAGATAAGGCCTCTGAATGAAATTTTATTTCTTCAGATATGGAAATAAAAACTACATCACCTATCTTAGCTAAGGGAGAGGATGCATGGCTAGTGATAACAATTACTTTTGCACCAGCTTTTTTTACTATTTCAGCAATTTTGATAGTCTCCTTTGAGTTTCCTGTATGTGATATACAAATTGCGCAATCCTGTGCTGTTAATAAAGATGCCTCCATAAGTTGCATATGATAATCAGTACTATGACGAACAAGAATAGGAGAACGTAAAAATTTATGATATGCATCTTTTGCAAGTATTTCCGATCCACCGATTCCAAAGAAATATAGGATATTTGATTTTGATATAATTTCGGCTGCCTTTTTTAGATCATTTAATTTTAATATTTTCTTAGTATTTGTTAACGTTTTAATATTTGAATCAAAAGCTTTTTGTGCAATAGTTAATTCATTATCATCAGCTTCAATATTTTCATGAATTGATGTAGTTGGAAAATTATTTTCTGTTCAAACAGCATGTATTGCACTAATATACGGTGGATATTTTATTATCTTATCAAAATTATCAAAAGGCATGTGGAATCGAAAGACTTTAATTAGAAATACATCTTCAGTAATTTGTTTACTACAGATGTTAACAGAGAATCGCAATCAAAAAAAAGTGGCCTATGCATTTATTGATGAAGGGTGCTATGGTGAACGAGGATTAGATGTTCTAATGAGCTCTATAAAAAAGAATGCAAAGGTTTATTATTTAGATTCCATTGGAGCAGAGGCTGCTTTAAATGTAGTAGATAAACAACTGGATAAAAATAAAATCAATTATATATTTTGTGCAGATATTAATAAGAATAAAGAATTTTATTTAGACAAGTCAAAATTAAATAAGAAAAGTTTAAATTTAGAGAATTTTAATCAAACAATAAAATTGTTAAATCAAAAGATTAAAGGAGATTAGAGTATGTTAGGAATTGTAATTGCCACACATGGAACTTTAAGCAACGGTATGAAAGACGCAGCTGAAGTTATTGTGGGAAATACGGAAAATATGGTAACTGTAAACTTAAATGCAGGAGACGATGTTGAGCAACTTGGCAAGAAAATAAATAATGCTATCTTAGAAGTAAATCAGGGTGATGGTGTTATGGTATTGGTGGACTTAGTTAGCGCAAGTCCATATAATCAATCAGTTCTTGTAACAAATCAATTAGAGCAAGAATTAAAAGATAAGGTTTATATTGTTGGTGGAGTTAACTTACCTATGTTATTGGAAGTAATCAATCACCAAATATTAGGAACAGAAATTGAAACAGTTGCAAAATTAGCTGAAGAACAAGGAAGAGAATCAAT
>JAAYOT010000283.1 GCA_012520205.1 Clostridiales bacterium | reverse complement strand
GATCCAATAACTCTATGACATGGGATTATTATTGGTATTGGATTTTTATTATTTGCCATTCCTACAGCACGACATGCCTTTTCATTTCCAACCTCAACAGCTATTTCCTTATATGTTTTTGTTGTACCATAAGATATCTTTCTTAATGCCCTCCATACCTGTTTTTGAAATTCTGTTCCCTTTGGCTCTAAAGGCAAATGGAATTCTTTTCTTTCTCCATTAAAGTATTCTTCTAATTGTTCTTTTGCTTCCTTTATTAATTGGGTTTCCTTTATTTCAATTTCCTTATTTAAGTTGTTTCCAAAATCAAGTTCTATAATTGCCTCGCCATTATCTATAATTGTTATTTCACCCATTACTGTTTTATAACAAAATCCATTTTTCATTCTTATCACCTATTTTTACATTCTAAGTTATTCTTTATATATTATCTTTATTATAATATACTTCTCATCATTGGGTAATCATAATTTGATCCTGTGCCTCCACTTAAAGGCCTTACCCCAGAATGTAGAAAGTTTGATCTTATTATAGATTCATTTCCATATTTTTTTCTTATAGAATCTATAGCCTTATCTAACTTTGCTTCTTTTTCTACTTTTTTAAAATTAAATAAATCCCCTTGATGATATTCTAAATTTGAAAGATTGGTTACCCTTACTCCCAAACTTCTTATACTTTCTTTATTCCACATTTCCCTAAAAGTCTTTTTCACTTCATTAAATATTAAATTAGTAGAATCTGTAGGACTTATAATTTTTCTCTGGTGAGAATAATGTATAAAATTACTCGTCTTTATGCTAACTACCACTACTGAGCATAGCTTCTTGCTCTCCCTAAGCCTTAATGCAACACTTTCTGTTAAGGATAATAATATATTAAAGGCTTCCTTTTCATTTATAACATCATAGGCTATTGTTGTTGAATTTCCTATCCCCTTAATGTCCAAGTCATAGGATTTTCTAATTTTAGAATTATCAATACCATTTGCATAATCTTTTATTAATTTTCCATGGGATTTAAGCTTATCTCTCAAAATATTTTCATCATAATTTGCTAGCTCTCCAATGGTATTAATATTTAAATTTTTTAATTTTCTTTCTGTGGCTTTTCCTACCATAAATAACTCTCCCACAGGAAGGGGCCACATCTTGTTTTTTATTTCATCTTTATATAAGGTATGAACAGTATTTTTAGGTTTCAAATCACTTGCCATTTTTGCTAATAGCTTATTAGTGGAAATTCCTATATTACAATTAAAACCAAGTTCTTTTGATATTCTATTTTTTATTTCCTCCGCAATATTTCGACAGTTATCCTTAAAATGAGTAGCATCCATAAAACACTCATCTATGCTATATCTTTCGGTAAATGGAGAATAGGATTTTAAAAGCTCAAATAATGCACTGCTGCTTTTTATATACCAACTATAATCTGGTGGATATATTTTTAAATTACTACATTTCTGCCTTGCAGAATAAATAGTTTCCCCAGTTTTTATTCCTAATTTTTTTGCTGGTATTGAAGCTGCTAAAATTATTCCATGCCTATTCTTTTCACTTCCTCCAATAGCAGAAGGTAAATTTCTAATGTCAACCTTTCTGCCATATTGTAAGAACTTTACTGCCGTCCAAGATAAATATGCTGAATTAACATCAATATGAAAAATTATATTTTTCTCTTTTTCATTCATAATATCAACTCCAAATATATGTTCTCTTACATAATAGCGAACATATGTTCATTTGTAAATACCTTTCTATAAAAAAAGTGTAACGAGCCTAAATCCCGTTACACTTTTTTTAAATTTTAAATTCTAAATTAAATTTTGAATTTTTTAATAAGTTCATCTAAGACCTCTGCATAATCTTTTAAAGTTTGAGCTTGTATCGTCATTTCTTGTAAGCCTGCTGATTGTTCTTCTGATGCTGCACTTACTTCTTCAGTTATTGCTGCTGTTTCTTGAGATACAGCTACTACACTACCAATCTTGTTTACTACATTTTCCTTACTTATAGTGACCTTATTTAGAGACCCATTTACATTATCTATATTTTCTTCTAACTCTTTTATTTTTGTATCTATAATATAGAACTTGTCCCTTGTTATATCTAAGCTTTCTCCTGTTTCATTATTTAACTTTTGAGTTATTATAGTTTGTTCATTCAATTCTTTTATGCTATTTTTTATTTCTACTATAACATTATATATTTCATTTGCTGATTTTGAAGATTCTTCTGCTAACTTTCTTACTTCTTCTGCTACAACAGCAAAGCCCTTTCCAACTTCTCCTGCTCTAGCTGCTTCTATGCTGGCATTTAAAGCTAAAAGGTTAGTTTGATCTGTTATATCTTGGATTGTATCAACTATAATTCCAATTTCTTCTGACTTAGTTGATAAAATATCTACTTTTTCAGCCATCTTTTCGCTAGCTTCTTTAT
>JAAYOT010000282.1 GCA_012520205.1 Clostridiales bacterium | reverse complement strand
TTCAAACCAGTAGATATAACAGTAACATTTTCAAAACCAATATATACTTCTGAGTTGAGCAGAGAAGAAGAAAAAGCTTTAGCAGAAAGAATAAGAAGTATAATTGCAAGAAACCTAGGGCAAGAATAATATTGAAAGTTATAATGTTGAAAGTTATAATATTAAAAGTAATAATATTAAAAGTAATAATATTAAAAGTTATATTATTATAATATAATAGTATAACTTTTTATTATTAAAAATATATTTATATAGCAAAAAAATTAATAATTTGTTAATTTATTAGAAAAATGCAAAGAGGGACTTAAAAACTTGCAAAAAGAGTGATATAATATGTTGTATTATCAAAAAAAATGAAAGATTATAAAAGCATTTAATTCAAATAGGGGGCGGATATATGAAAAAAGAATTTTCAATTAGTAACGATAAAGTGTTAATAAACTTCTCTGCTAAGTACTGCAGTACTTTTGAAGAACTTGTAGAAAGCAGCGGATTTAAAAGAATAGTAGAAAGCTATGTGAAGAATTCAAAAAAGAAGGTAACCTTAAATTGGAGATATTTAAAGAAAAGCTTACAAACAGAAGATGTTACCTTAATAACAAAGCAATTATGTAAAGTTTTTAAATATTGCACTGTTATGAGTGCAGAAGAAGTTGTAGAAATAAATGATTTCTATGCTGAACTATTTAAGGAAAGAGACCAATTTATAAATTTAATAGAAGAAATATATCTATTTTGGAGAAAATTAGAAAGATATACTTTAATTCATACTAATAGAAAACAAGATGGATTATCATCAGTAAGTTTTACACAAGCTAATTCAGGTTTATCTAATTTAATATTAAAATTATATAGAAAAATAGAAAAGAATACTATAGGATATAAGCCTAACGTATTTAGACAAATTCCTGTAGGTGGAAATGCATCTCTTAAAATTAATAAAGTTTTATGGCCAATACCACAGGGCTATGAAATTTTAGAGGATATAGAATTTATAGATAGTGTACTACTAGAAACACCTTTTATAACATATCCAAAGAAAAATACTAGAAGTGGTATGTTTACTGAAGTAGATTATAATCCTTTAAGAGACGCATCATTAAATAAAGATCATTGGTTCTGTTATCCAGCAAAAGTAGGAGAATTAATTACATTTATTTATTTCCATAGAGATTTTATGCATCATGGAGTTACTTTATGTAACTTATTCGAAATGGCTAGATGTGAAGAATATAGAGGAAAAAAACCAGATCTTGTATTTGTATTTGGGGCAAGAGACAAGGCTGAAGAAAAGAAAACTGTATTCTATGATGATAAAGAAAATGAAATCATGTTAGGATATATTACTCATAGTGATGAAATAGATTATTTTGGATATATGAAAAAGATGACTTTAACATTACACAATTTAGTAATGATAAAAAGAGGTTATTTACCCATACATGGAGCAATGGTAAACATTGAATTAAAGGATGGAAAATCAGCTAATGTCGTAATTATGGGAGATAGTGGAGCTGGAAAATCTGAAAGTTTAGAAGCCTTTAGAACTTTAGGCGAAGATTATATCAGTAATATGACTATAATTTTTGATGACATGGGAAAATTCAAAGAAATAGATGGCAAAATTAAGGGATATGGTACAGAAGTTGGAGCCTTTGTAAGGTTAGATGATTTAGATGCAGGTTATGCATTTAAGGAATTAGATAGAAGTATATTTATGAATCCTGATAAAATTAATGCAAGGCTTGTAATGCCTGTTGCACCATACAAAGAAATTGTTAGAGGATACGATATTGATTTATTCCTATATGCTAATAACTATACTGAAGTTAAAAAGGGAGAAAAATCTATTGAGTTCTTTAATGATTCAAATGAAGCTATCGAAGTATTTAAAAGAGGTGCTAGGATGGCTAAGGGAACTACCTCTGAAAAGGGTCTGGTAGAAAGCTATTTTGCAAATCCATTTGGTCCAGCTCAAAAAATGAAAGAAACAGATCTACTTATAGAAAGATATTTTGATGCTATGTTTAAAACTAATGTAAAAGTTGGTGAAATTAAAACTTGTTTAGGGATAGAAGGACAAGAAAAAGAAGGACCAAGAAATGCAGCCATCGAATTATTTGAAATTATTAAAAAGATAAAATAAAAAGAGCCTATTTAGGCTCTTTTTATTTTATCTATTATCAGAGTTATTGACTCTTGAAAATAAGGATAAACAGTATAACCCTGCAATTCCTACTAAAGCGTAAATTACTTTGCTTATTGCAGGCATAGTCGAAAATATAGCTTCTACTAGATTAAAATTAAAAAATCCAATTAGTCCCCAATTTACTGCGCCAATTATAACTAAAATTAACGCAACATTATCTAATATTTTCATAAAAACACCTCATAATTTGATTATTTCTTTAGTATTTTAACCAAATTAGAGGATTTTATAACTAAATTGTAATATTTCTATCTATAGGTTGTTCTAAGGAAATTATTGTTTCCGTTCTTTGAATTCCATCTATTATATTTATTTTATTAAGTAAAATATCTTGCAGATCAGTAGTATTTTTACAAATTACTTTTGCAAATACTGAATAATCACCAGTTGTTAGATGAAGTTCAACCACTTCTTTTATCTTAGATAATTCTTCAAAGACATTTTTGAAAGATGAAGTCCTATCTATATAAATACCTACAAAGCAGCAGACGTCATAACCAAGCTTAGGTAAATCAAGGACTATTCTGGTGCCTTTAATTATGCCCATTTCCTCCATTTTTTTCATTCTAACGTGGATTGTTCCACCACTAACATGACAAATTCTTGCAATTTCTAAATAAGGGGTTCTAGAATCTTTTATTAATAAATCTAATATTTGAAGGTCTAGTTCATCTAATTGAGAATTTTGATTTAGAGCCATAAAACCACTCCCTTTTAACATATTTTTATTTATAAGTATATATTATCAAATATTTAATTAAAATAGAAGTTAATTATAATAAAATTAATAAAAATATTATAATTTGATAATTTTATTATAATTATAGATTAATAGAAAATTATTCTAAATAATAGTAAACTATTGAAAATGAATAGCTTTTCTTTTAATATATTAATATAGGATGTTAAGGAGGAGTAGTATGACTGGATTTTTAATTTATGCATTATATATACTTACAATAGGTGCAGTAATACTTTTATTAACGCATTTAGGTAGAAAGTATGTTTTTTCCAAGGTAAGAGTTAATAAGTGGATAATACTTGCAATAACAATTGTGTTATTTATATTACCTTATATACTAAAGATACAAAATGGCTGGCTGACTTGGTTATTTACCATAATAACTGTTTGGTTTTTCCTATGGTTTATGGAAATACAAAGTACAGGTGGTCCTAAAGCAGAAAAGAAGATAGTAATAAGACCTAAAGCTAAACCAAATAGAGTAAAACACTTAAAAAATCAAAAAAAATAAGATACATAAAAAGCTGCTTAAGAATTTATTTCTTAAACAGCTTTTTTAAATTAATAATTATCATCTTCTAGTGATATAAAGATAGGTGAACTAAAGGATACCTTGTTATTTTCTTGTATAATTTTTATGACAAACCAGGTTTCACTTTTTTCTCTTTTGTGCTCATATAAATATTTTATACTATTTAAATTTATTTCTTCAATTTTCTTTATTATGTTTCCTTGATTGGAAATAATTTGGATTTCTCTAATTTTATATTTAATATCTTCGCAAAATATCATAAATCTAAGTTTTTCATTTAATGGACTAAGTGATTCTCCCATAAATTTATCATTAATAGTAAAGTGAAATTTTAGGTATTTAGATTCTGTAGAATAGGTGCGTTTTTTTCTAAAGGCAGTAATTATTTCTCTTTTAGATAAGGAATTACAAATACAGACGGTCAAATTTTCTGAATCACCAAAATTCATTTTATGATTATCCTGCCCATTTATAGCACCAAGTTTCCACCCATTATCTAGAAGACTAAAATAATATTTTTCATGTCTAGTATATTTACCATCAAGGCTGCCATTACCTACTTCAATAGAAGTTATCATTTTGTTTAATATAGGGTTATAGGGCAGTCCTTTAATATTTTTATGAGGATGGTTTATGGAAATAAAAGCATCAGGATTGTTTAACATCCATAAAGCTAATATTTTAAGATCCTTCACAGCACCCTTAAAAAAGGTTTCAGAATTTATTATATTAAAGTCTCCATATAAATTCGTTTTTGTTTCAAATCCTACTAAAGGTAAGAAGTTATCATCTTTTTTTCTTATTTTTGAAGCATGATATTTAGTAGCTTGAAATTTATTATAAATATTATCTTTAATATGAACTTTATCAGATAAAAAGGAGTTATGGTCTGTAATCATCATAAAATTAAGCCCGGCCTTACGGCCATATTCATAAGCTTCTTGCGGAGATCCCTTTCCAGTAGAAAAGCTTGTATGACTATGGGGAATACCATAATAATATTTTAAATTATCTATATCAAAACCTTTAATACGTTTTTTTTTCTTTCTTCCCAAAATAAACTCCTAAAATTATTACTTATTATATATATAGTATTTAATATCTATAAATAATGACAATAATATTAGTAAATGATAAAATAACTTTATTCAATTAAAATAATTTTAATAAGAATTTGTTACTTATTAAAAGGAGGAAAAATGATTAATATAGGAAAAAATAATCTTTTAGAAGTTAAAAGAGAAAAAGAATTTGGATTTTATTTAAGTGATGGAGGAAGAGAAGAAGTGCTTCTTCCAAAAACAATGACAGAAAACAAAAATATTGCTATAGGAGATAAAATAGAGGTCTTTGTCTATAGAGATTCTAAGGATAGGCCAATAGCAACCTTTAACAAACCATTAGCAATGGTAGGAGATGTTGCATACTTAAAAGTTGTTTATATTACAGACTTTGGTGCCTTTGTTGATATTGGTTTAGATAGAGATGTCTTTGTACCTCTTAAAGAACAAAGATTTAAATTACATAAGGGCAGCAGTTATTTATTTTACATATATCTTGATAAAACAGGAAGAATTGCTGCCACTACTGATGTGGAAAAATATATAATTTTAGCTTCAGATGATGATAAAGAATATAAGGTGGGAGAGGAAGTTATAGCTCAAGTCTATGGAAGAGGAGAAAATGGAATCTTACTTGTTGCTATTGAAAGCAAATATAAGGGGATAATATTACCTAATGAATATTATACCGATGTTTATCCTGGAACAGAAATGAAGTTAAGAGTAAAGAGAATTTATGAAGACGGCATAATAGGGTTAACCCCAAGAAAAACAAGATTATCTGAAAGAGAAAAACTTGAAGAAAAAATATTAAAGTATCTAAAGGAAAATGGAGGCTTTATGAAATTTAATGATAAGTCAAAGCCAGAAGATATAAAAGCTACATTTAATACTAGCAAAAATTATTTTAAAATGGCCCTTGGAGGATTGATGAAAAAAGGAATAGTAAAACAAGATGAAGAAGGAACAAGGGTAATAAAAGCGAAAAGTAATAAGTAAGAGATGAGAAGTAATAGGTAAGAGGTAAAAGTAATATGTAGTATGTAAAAGCATTAATATTAATAGGCATAGGGTAGAGCAGCAAGTAAAATATAAAAATAATTAGATAAATTTGTAGTGCACGGTTTTGGATGAAAATATCTTTAACTGTGCATTTAACTTTATAATGATTTAGAATCTTTAGTTAATAACTAAAATTTTCAATAAAAAAGATTATTAATTAAAAAAATATAAAATACTTCTTGACTTCAATAATTTAGTGTGGTAAAGTAATAAACAGATAAAGCGATAAGCAATAAGAAAAATTTTAGGGGGGCTATTAATGAAAAAGATAAAGAATATAATTTTAGGAGTTACATTGGGGATTTTTGCATTTGGGTTAGTGTCTTGCGGGAATACTAATGCTAAAGAAGAAAATACATTGGACAAGGATCAGCTTGTTTTAGGTTTTGACGATACTTTTGTACCAATGGGATTTAAAGATGAAAATGGAGAATATACTGGTTTTGATATAGAATTAGCAAAGGCAGTTGGGGAGAAACTAGGAAAGGAAATAGCTTTCCAACCAATAGATTGGTCAATGAAAGAAACTGAATTAAACAATGGAAATATAGATTTTATATGGAATGGATATAGTGTAACTGAAGAAAGAAAAGAAAAGGTTGCATTTTCAGATGCATATTTAGATAACAGGCAAGTTATTATTACATTAGCAGAGTCAGATATTAATAACAAAAAAGATTTAGCTGATAAAGTTGTTGGGGCTCAAAATCAATCAAGTGCTGTTGATGCAATAGAAAAAGAACCTGAGGTTCTTAATACCTTTAAGGATGGAACTGTTGTAACTTTTGATACTAATAATGATGCTTTTATGGATCTTGAAGCAGGAAGATTAGATGCTATAGTAGCAGATGAAATTTTAGCAAAATACTACATTAATCAAAGAGGAGAAGAAAAGTTCAAAGTTCTAAGTGAAGATTTCGGAAAAGAAAGCTATGCAATTGGTATGAGAAAAACAGATGAAGATCTAGTAGAAGCTATTAATGGGGCAATTGATGAATTAATTGAAGAGGGTGTAGCAGCTGAAATATCAGAAAAGTGGTTTGGTGAAGATATTGTTGTAAAATAAAGTTTTGGAAAGATAAGAGGTGTATAAAGTGGAATTATCTAATGAAATAATTGAAATATTACCACAGGTATTTGAAGGTTTTAAAGTAACAATTGAAATATTTTTAATAACATTAGTACTATCACTTCCTTTAGGGGTAGTAGTAGCACTGATTAGAATATCAAAATTTAAACCTTTAAAAGAAATATCTAAAATTTATATTTTGATTTTTAGGGGTACACCTCTTTTATTACAAATTTTATTTATATTTTTCGGATTGCCACTATTTAATATTACCTTAGATAGATTTCCTGCAGCAATATTAGCAATGGTTTTAAACTATGCTGCCTATTTTGGGGAAATATTTAGAGCAGGAATTTTATCAATAGATAAGGGACAGTTTGAAGGTGCAGAAGTTTTAGGCTTAAGTAAGAAAGATACTTTTTTTAGAGTAATTTTACCTCAAGCATTAAAGAGAATATTTCCACCAGTTTCAAACGAAATTGTTACTTTGGTTAAGGATACTTCCTTAGTTTATGTTGTTGGACTTGATGAGTTGTTAAAGATTGCTAAAATAGCATCAAATAGAATATCTTCAATAATGCCCTTTGTAGTAGTAGGAATAGTATATTTAATTTTTAATGGAATTATAAGCAAGATATTAGATTACTTTGAAGGAAAGTTTAATTATTATAGCTAGGGAGTGAGTATTAATGCTTAAGGTTACGGAATTGAAAAAGAAATTTGGAGATAAAGAAGTATTAAAAAATGTAACATTAGAAATAAAGCAAGGTGAGATTGTTGTTATTGTTGGACCTTCAGGAAGTGGAAAAACAACTTTATTAAGATGCATTAATGCTCTAGATTATTGTGATGAAGGATCAATAGAAATAAATTCAAAGTTTTTATGTGAAAAGGGAATTTACAAGAAAAAACAAGAATTAAAAGAAATAAGAAAAGATATAGGATTAGTATTTCAAAATTTTAATTTATTTCCACATATGAGCGTAATAGAAAACTTAATTGAAGCACCTAAAAGAGTTTTAAATTTACCTGATAAAGAAGCAAGGGAAAATTCTAAGGAAATTCTAAGATTTTTGGATATAGAAGATAAGATAAATAGTTATCCATGTGAGTTGTCAGGAGGGCAAAAGCAAAGGGTGGCCATAGGAAGGGCCTTGGCCTTAAATCCAAAACTTATGTGTTTTGATGAGCCTACATCTGCTTTAGATCCAGCCTTAACTGGAGAAGTTGCTAAATTAATAAAAAGCTTATCTCAAAAGGGAATGACTATGCTTATAATAACACATGATATGAGTTTTGCTGAGGAAGTTGCAGATAAAATATATTCAATGGAAAATGGTAAGTTAACAGAAGGGAATGCCTTTTTATAACAATTCATAATGAATAATTTAGGGGGATTTTCAGGAAAGTGAAAATCTTTAAAAATAAGAATGAAAAAAGCTTTGCGTATTTCGCAAAGCTTTTTTTGAACTTAATTTAAATATTATTTGTAGTTTTCCTATCAAAAGTTCTAAAGAATATTTTTAGGATTTCATTAATTACAAGAGGTATTAATGAAATTAAAATTACCATTAGCCAATCATTTACTGTCAATGGATATACCTTAAATACTTTTGCTGTAAAAGGAATAGTTATTATAGCATATTGTAGTGCTATTCCAAATACTATAGCTCCTATAAGCCAAGTATTTCTTAATATTCCAACTTGGAAAATTGATTTTGTTTCATTTCTCATACTTAAGGAATAGAAGAGTTGTGAAACACTAAGTACTACAAAGGCCATAGTTTGAGCGTGCCTTAATGATTCTGGATAAAGATATTCACTAAATAAGAATGCAAATAAGGTGGTGGCTCCAATAAGGATACCGTTTATTATAACCATCCATCCCATTCTACCAGCAAAAAGGCTTTCTTTAGGATTTCTAGGAGGATTATTCATAACGCCCTTATCACCAGGATCTACACCTAATGATAAGGCAGGGAAACTATCAGTGATTAAGTTAACCCATAATAGGTGGATAGGCAGTAAGGGGGTATCTAAATTAAATAATATAGCAACAAATAAAGCAACTATTTCACCAAGGTTACAGCTTAAAAGGAATAGTATTGATTTTTTTATATTTGTAAAAATATTTCTTCCTTCTTCCACTGCTTCAACTATAGTTGTAAAATTATCATCAGTAAGGATCATATCTGCAGCGCCCTTAGCAACATCAGTACCTGTAATTCCCATTGCTACACCAATATCAGCAGCCTGAAGAGATGGGGCGTCATTTACACCATCACCAGTCATAGAAACAATATTGCCGTAGGACTTAAAAGCTTTTACTATTTTTACCTTGTGTTCAGGAGAGACCCTAGCAAATACACGATAATTATTTACTATCTTTGTGAACTCTTCATCACTGTAGCTATCTATTTCAGCGCCAGACATTGCCTGGGAAATGTTATCAGCTATGCCAAGTTCTTTAGCAATTGCAATAGCAGTGTTTTTATGGTCACCAGTTATCATTATAGTTCTAATGCCTGCTTTTTTACTTATTTCTATGGAACCTTTGACTTCTTCCCTTGGTGGGTCAATCATTCCCATAAAACCAACAAATATTAAATCTTTTTCTAAAGAATCTATAGTTACATTTTCATTATCAATTACTTTATATCCTAAGGCGAGAACCCTAAGAGCTTCATCAGATAAAGAATCAGAAGCTTTTAATAAATTATTTTTTTCTTCTTGTGATAGATCTTTAATCTCACCATTAATTAAAATTTTATTAGAAATTTTTAAAATATTATCTATGGCACCTTTAGTAAAAACATTATATTTATCATCATACTTATTTACAGTGGTCATTAATTTTCTATCGGAGTCAAAGGGAATTTCATTTACTCTTCTGTGTTCCTTTAACAAATCATCCTTGAACATTCCTACCTTATTACCCACATCTACTAAGGCAACTTCCGTAGGATCACCAGTTTGAACACCATCCTTTGAAGTGGCATCACTACATAAAACCATACCTTCTATTAATAGCTTACTTTCAGGATTTTCCTTATCTATTTCATCTAAGCTTTTAATTTCATTATTAACAAAATACTTTTTTACTGTCATTTTATTAATTGTTAATGTTCCAGTTTTATCAGAGCAAATAATATTTACTGAACCTAAAGTTTCAACAGAAGGTAACTTTCTAATAATAGCATTTTGTTTAGCCATTCTTTGAACACCTAGAGCCAGTACAATTGCAACTATTGCAGGTAAGCCTTCAGGTATTGCTGCAACAGCAAGGCTAATAGAGGTCATAAACATGGTAAGGAAGTCTCTTCCTTGAAACATTGAAACAATAAACATAAGTACTGAAATTCCTATTGCTAAGAAGCCTAGGGTTTTTCCTAGCTTGGCTAGTTTTTTCTGAAGAGGGGTTGTGTTGTCTTCTTCGGAATCTAGCATCTTTGCAATTTTACCGATTTGCGTTTCCATTCCAGTAGCAACAACTATTCCAGTTCCTCTACCATAAGTAGATAAGGTGGACATAAATGCCATATTACTTTGTTCTGCAACTTGAAGATTATCTCCTTCATTAATAATATCAGCATGTTTTTCTGCAGGTACTGATTCACCTGTAAAGGCTGATTCTTCAATTTTTAAATTTGCAGCTTCAACTAACCTTATATCTGCTGGAATGTAACGACCTGCATCTATTATTACAATATCACCAACAACTATATCTGAAGACTCTATTTCAAATATTTCTCCATCCCTTTTTACAACTGCTTTTGGAGTTGACATATTTTTTAAAGCTTCTAGGGCCTTTTCAGCCTTTGATTCTTGGAAGACTCCAATGATAGCATTAATAGCTATAACTAAAAGAATAATTAGTGCATCACTAACCTCACCTACAATAGCAGATATAATTGCTGCAACTAATAAAATATAAATCATAGGATCATTTATTTGTTCAAATAATAGCATAAGTACTGATTTTTTCTTTTTTCCCTTTAGTTTATTGGGACCATTTTCTATTAATCTTTTTTCTGCTTCTTCTTTTGTGAGACCATTTAGAATATTTGTAGATAACTTTTTTTCTATTTCCTTTGCTTCTTCGTTAAACCACATTTAAATACCTCCATAATAATAATAAAAGAGTTTTAAAAAAACCTTTATATATAATATATGATAGATAATTTAATAATGAATAATACATGGAAAAAAAGGGGAATAAAAATTTATTAAATGAATTAGAATTTAATGATATAATAGGTTCTATAGTAGTTTTTATAGAAAGGGTGATATGGTGGAAGTTGGAAGAATAAATAGAAAGGAACCTATAAAGGCAGAAAGAAAAGTTATTTCTGAAAGAAAAGATTTTTCCCAAAGTTTTAATCAGGCAAGGCAAAGGAAGTCAGAAGCAGAATTAAAGCAGATGATTGAAGATATTCATAAGAAGGGAAATAGATTAGTAATAACCAAAACCTATGGAGATGTTGTTGCATATAAAAAACTAATAAAAGAATATCTGGAATCAATTTTAAAATATATGTATGATACAAAAAAGGATGTGAGTTTTTGGCAAACTCAATATTTTGTAACTGTAGAAACTATAGATCAAAAACTAGACGAATTAACAAAAACATTATTAAATGGTGAAGTAGAAAATTTAAATATTGCAGCTTCTATTGATGAAATTCAAGGGCTAATAGTAGATATGTATAGATAATCATAAAGTAACAATTGTTTTGCAGTTGTTATTTTATTTTCTTGAGGATATAATGTAATAATAAATGAAATTGATAGTTGTTATTAATTAAAAGTTATTTCTTACCTAGTATAACTAATATAATAAAATTATTAGTTATAATTGTAATCGTTAATTGCTATAAGGAGGTTAAAATGTTAAAAAAATTTATAAGTTATTATAAGCCCTATAAAAAATTATTTTTCTTTGATATGGCTGTAGCTTTAATAGCTTCAGTTTGTGATCTTGTTTATCCAATGATGACAAGAACTTTAGTAAATGATAGTATTCCCAACAAGAATATTAGAATGGTAGTAGTATTTGCTATTACCTTAATGGCTATATATATAATAAAAGCTGCATGTAATTACTTTATGCAGTATTACGGGCATGTTATGGGAGTTAAAATGCAAGGGGATATGAGGAATGATATGTTTCATCACCTACAAAAGCTTCCTAACTCATATTTCGATAATAATAAAACCGGAGATTTAATGAGTAGAATGATAAATGACTTAATGGATGTATCGGAGCTTGCCCATCATGGGCCAGAGGACTTATTCATTTCCTTAGTAATGATTATAGGATCTTTTATCATTCTCTGTACCATAAATATACCATTGACAGTATTAATTTTCGCCTTTATACCTTTTATTGTATATTTTAGTATGAAGCAAAAAAATAGAATGCATAATGCTTTTATGGAAACAAGAGTGGAAACTTCAGAAGTTAATTCTAATTTAGAAAATTCCCTTTCAGGTATAAGAGTTACAAAAGCCTTTACAGCTCAGAAGCATGAATTAATAAAGTTTAAAGAAGGAAATGAGAAATTTAAGAGTGCGAGGGCAAGGGCTTATAAGGTTATGGCACAATATGGTTCAGGTGTAGGCTTTGGTATTAATGTCCTAGATTATATTGTTCTTATTGCTGGTGGAATATTTACATATTTGGATATAATAAATTTAGGAGACTTCTTTGCTTATTTACTTTACATTAAATTATTTACTGAACCAATTAAAAAACTTGTTAGCTTTATGGAGCAATATCAAAATGGTATGACAGGATTTAAAAGATTCTTGTCAATAATCAGTGAGGAAACTGAAAAGGAAAAAGAAAATAGCCTTGAATTAAAAAACGTAGAAGGAAAAATAGAATTTAAAAATGTAAGTTTTAGTTATGAAGATAATTTAGTTTTAGATGGGCTAAACTTAAAAGTAGAAAAGGGTAAAATGCTTGCTTTAGTTGGACCATCAGGTGGTGGTAAGTCCACATTTTGTAATTTGATTCCAAGATTTTATGATGTTGCAGAAGGAGATATCTTAATAGACGATACAAGCATCTATCATGTTACATTAGAGTCTTTAAGAAAAAATATAGGAATAGTTCAACAGGATGTATTTTTATTTACTGGCACAATAAAGGAGAATATTTTATATGGAAATCATAATGCCAGTGATGAGGAAGTAATTGAGGCTGCTAAAAAGGCCAATATTCATGACTTTATAATGAGCCTTCAAAATGGGTATGATACATTTATTGGAGAAAGAGGAGTTAAATTATCAGGTGGGCAAAAGCAAAGAATTTCAATTGCAAGAGTATTTTTAAAAAATCCGCCAATACTAATATTAGATGAAGCTACTTCTGCCTTAGATAATGCAACAGAGTATATGATTCAAAAAGCATTAGAAGAACTTTGCTTTGGAAGGACAACAATTGTTGTTGCTCATAGATTATCCACTATTAAGAATGCAGATGAAATAATTGTTTTAACTGGTGAAGGAATACAAGAAAAAGGAGATCACGATTCCTTGATAGCTAAGAATGGATTATATAAGGAATTGTATCAATCACAATTTAAAAATTTATCAAAAGAAGATAAAAAAGATATATTAACTGCATAATAAAAAATTTATAAAATATAAGAAAATACCCTATAGAGGTATAGAAACGGGGGACAATTATGGTTAAAGAAATAAATGAAAAAAATTTTGAAAGTGAAGTATTAAACAATAATGGAGTAGTTGTAGTTGATTTTTGGGCAAATTGGTGTGGACCATGCAAAATGATGGCTCCAGTATTAGAAAGCGTATCTGAGGAGTTAAAAGAAGTAAGCTTTACTAAAGTAGATGTAGATGAAAATGGAGTTTTAGCTGATAAATATGAAATATTAAGTATTCCAACATTATTAATATTTAAAGGTGGAAATTTAGTTGATAAATTAGTTGGATTTACTCCAAAAGATGTTTTAGTACAAGTAATTAATAAAAATTTATAAGGGAAAGTAAAATGTACGATATTATAATAATAGGCAGTGGGCCAGCTGGCTTATCAGCTGCCCTAAATGCTAAAATAAGAAACAAAAGTTTTAAGCTTTTTGGAAATAAAAATTTAACTAATAAATTAGATAAAGCTCCTATGATAAATAATTATTTAGGCTTCTATGGAATGACAGGCAGGGAAATTAGAGCTAAGTTTGAAGAACATATTAAAGAAATGGATATTCAAATTACAGAAGAAAGAGTTAATAATATTTATTCTATGGGCGATTACTTTGCAGTTATGGTAAATGAAAAAGTTTATGAAACTAAAACTGTTATCTTAGCAACTGGAGTAGAATATGGTAAGCAAATTGGCGGTGAAAAAGAGTATCTAGGAAAAGGTGTTGGTTATTGCGCTACCTGTGATGCACCTCTTTATAAAGGAAAGACAGTAACTATTATTGGTTACAATAAAGAGGCTGAGGAGGAGGCAAATTTTGTTTCAGAATTAGCACAAAAAGTTAATTATCTTCCTATGTATAAAGGAGATTACTCTTTAAATAATAAGATAGATATTATTAAGGACGAGCCAGTGAAAATAATAGGAGAATTAAAGGTTAAGAAGTTAATTCTTAAAAATTCTGAAATAGAGACTGATGGAGTTTTTATTATAAGGGATTCCCTTTCACCTTCAGAATTAGTACCAGGATTAAAAATCGAAGATAATCATGTGGCGGTTAATAGAGAAATGGAAACTAATATACCAGGCTGTTTTGCTGCAGGAGACTGTATAGGAAAGCCATACCAATATATTAAAGCGGCAGGAGAAGGAAATATTGCAGCACTAAGTGCAGTAAAATACCTTAATTCAATTAAAAAGTGATAATAACAATAAAAGAAAATTTTTTAAAAAATAAAAAAGTAAATCACAAAGCATATTTGTTTGTGATTTACTTTTGTTTTTATAAAACTTTTATTAAATTTGTATTAAATTTTTGTTAATTTTTAACTATGGATTACTGGCCTATAAGTTCATCTATAACTTCTTTAACAGTAGATATTTTGTTTATTTTATATGCATTATTGCC
>JAAYOT010000281.1 GCA_012520205.1 Clostridiales bacterium | reverse complement strand
CCCTTTTTCTTAATTTATAAACTGAAAACTGAAACCTGAAAACTGACAAGTCCACTATTTAACTATCCTGTTCCCTTCAATCTTAAAATCATTAAACTCTAAGGGTTTAACAGTAATAGAAGAATTAGTATGATATATAACCATGCCTGGTTTTGCTCCATTTGGTTTTTTTAGATTTCTAACTTTAGTATAATCTACCTGGATTTTTGAAGAATCCCTACCTTTGCTATAGTAAGCAGCAATAATAGCAGCTTCTTCTAAAGCAAGGTCAGAAGGGGATTCACTGCATAAAATTACATGGGAACCTGGAATATCCTTTGTATGTAACCAAATATGATTCTTATTTGCAAACTTTAAGCTCAGATAATCATTTTGAATATTATTTTTTCCAACATAAATATCTATTCCCTCAGAGGAAATAAAGTGCATTGGTTTTGAAGTTTTCTCTTTTTTATTTTTCATAGTTCCCCTTGACTTTAGGTATCCCGTTTCTATTAGTTCTTTTTTAATTTCATCTATTTCCTGGTAAGTATCACAATTTTTAATGTTGGTTAAAACAGAATGTAAATATTCTAGTTCTTCTTTATTTTTTTCTAATTGTTCCAAAGCAGATTCTTCAGATTTTTTTAGCTTATTATATTTTTTATAGAACTTTTGAATATTTTCTGAAGGACTTTTATTTTCATCAAGACTAATAGTAATATAGTCATCAGGCTTTTCGCTAAAAAAGTTTAATAAAGTAATTTCTTTAATTCCTTTTTTAAGCATATATATATATGAGGTTAATAAGTCACCCTGAATTTTATATTTTTCCTTAGTTTTAGCTTCAATTAATATTGAATTGAGTTTTTTATCTTTATTATTACATCTTTCAATATTGGTGTTGATAAGTTTTTGCAGGTCAACAGATCTACTTGATAATCTATCTTGTTTATCCTTTGTAGAATAGTATTCTTCAAGTAAAACTGATGGACTATCAAATTCTAAAACTTTATATTGGGAATTTTTATTTAAAAATTTTATACAGTGAAAATCCTTATATAAGCCATTATCTAAATAAATAGTAAATATAAAATTCTTATCCAAGTTTTTCATAAAACTTTTAAAGAAATTAAAAAAAATGTCAAGATTTATGGTATTATTATCTTGTGACAATTTTTCAAAAAGATTTTTTGAAAGGAATTTTCCAATACCGGTAAAAACTTTTGAAAAAAAGTTTTCATCTAAGTTTATTTCTTTAGAGAAAGTTATAAAGTCTTCTTTGCAAAAATTATAGGGGTTCAACTTATTGGAAATTGGAGGATATACATATTCAATACCAGGATGTAAAATTCTATAGGTATTTACGTCAGCAGAAATGTGTTTAATACATTCCATAATTTTATTATCTCTTTCTCTTATAAGGGATATATTACTATGTCTGCCCATAATTTCAATAATTAAAATATATTTACTAAAGAAGCCTAGTTCGTCAGTACTTTCAATTAAAATCTTTATGATTCTATCTCCATTATCTTGAGAAATATCAATTATTTTTCCTCCTAATAGATATTTTCTCATAACCATTGTAAACATGGGGGCTTTAATTGGATTTTGTTTATTTATATTAGTTAAATGTATTCTAGGAAATCTTGAAGAAGCTGAAATTAGTAACTTAATATTTTTTCTATCCTTGCGTAATGTTAAAATTACTTCATCTTTTTCAGGTTGATTTATTTTATCTATTTTAGCATCAATAATAGAATCCTTTAGTTCTTTTACTATACTATATAAATATATACCATCTAATGCCATGTATATCATCCTTTCTTTGGTAATAAGGATAGTATACATATAAATATTAAATTTATCAATAAGATAAAGATATAATGATTATTACATATAATAGGAAAGGCAGAATCTATTTGTAATGGGGAAATACTATGATTTAAGAGGTGAAATAAAATTAATAAGTTACAAAAAAACGGAATTAAGTATTTTCTAATAATTTCATGTGTTTTCTTAATATCCTGTAATAATGGTGAAGAAATAGTGAATAATAGCTTGAAATTAAATAGTGGATCAATAATTAAAGAAAACTTAGGTAAATTTGAATTCTATAATTTAATCAATAATACTTATAATCAGGTAGAAACTGATAATTTTCTATTATCTTATGATGTAAAAAGTAATAACTATATATTTAATGAAGAGGGAAAAATTAAAGTAAATTATTTAGGGAAAAAAGTAACTTTAGAAGAAAAAAAGGAAGTAATTTCACCTAAATTATCCCTAGGAGGAAATCATATATTATACTTTATTAAAGAAGATTTTTTAAAGCTAATAGTTAAGGATTTATCTACTTCAAAATCTATAGATGTAAATAGTAATGTGGTAATATCTGGCCAACTAGTAGATTGGTTAAATAAGGATACAATTATATATTACGGAATTGATAAGGAAAAAAATAATGGTATCTTTACTTATAATATAAAAGAAAAGAAGGAAACTCTTATATATAAATTAGATATTGGATATTTAGAGCTTTTAAAAGTATCTGATAATAAAATTTCTTTTATTCAAGTTTTAGATGCTAAAAATAAAATCTTGAAAGTGCTAAATGAAGCTGGTGAAATTGAAGATGAAATAGAAGGAGCTATTAATATTAATGATGTAGAAATAAAAGATGACATATTATATATTTTAGGAAAAATAGATGGTAATAATTATTCATTATATAAACATAAGGATGGAATTACTAAAAGGTTAATATACGATTTTCCTAAAATAATAAATTTAGATAAGGGGCTTTCTAAAGATAGTAATGGCAATATACTCTTTATGGGAAGTGAAGAAAACTATAATTTAAACAATATCTATATATGCGAAGATGAAACTATTAGTATAATTAATGATAATGAAAGTAATTATTATTTTATAGAATTCAATTAAGGATATTTATAATGGAAATTATAAATATCTATTTTTTTTGCAATAACATGTATAAAAAATACAGAAATGTAAAGTATTATAATGGTGATTTTATGAGAGAATATAATTTTGATATTAGTGATGTAAATTTAGATCTTGCAAGAAAAATAAGTAAAAATAGGGCTTTAACTAATAAATACTTACCAATAAAGATAATAAATAAAGAGTTACTTTTATTAGCTCCTCATAAAAATATTAAAGATACTAAGGAGCTAGAATTTTTATATGCTTCTAAAATTAAAGTTAAAGAAACCCGTGAGGAATATGTCCTATCCCTTATAGAAGCAGTGTTCTTTGGTCAAGAAGATAATATATTTGAAGAGATCTTAAAAAGAGCAATAAATTTGAATTCCTCAGATATACATTTTGAACCACAAAGGGAAGATATATTAATTAGATTTAGGGTAGACGGAATCTTACATCCAATTTACAAACTAAATTACGAGGAATATACAAAGCTTATTACTAAGGTAAAGGTCATGGGGAATATGGATATAACTGAAAAAAGGAGACCCCAAGATGGTAAGTTATATCAAAAGATTAATGGAAATAACTATGATTTACGATTATCCACAATACCAATCTTATATGGAGAAAAATTAGTAATAAGAATTTTATACAGTGAAGTATTTAATTACAATATTGAGTCATTAAACATGAATACCCTGCAAAAAAATAAGCTTAATAAAATGATAAGTTTAAATAATGGGCTTATTATTATTAATGGACCAACAGGAAGTGGAAAATCTAGCACCTTATATTCCATTTTAAAAGAAATAAATAAAAAAGATATCAATATTACTACTTTAGAAGATCCCATAGAAGTAATAATAAAGGGAATAAACCAAATGAGCTTAAACAAAAAAGCAGGTGTAACCTTCTCCACTGGTCTTAGAAGCATATTAAGACAAGATCCAGATGTAATAATGGTTGGAGAAATCAGGGATGAAGAAACAGCAAAAATGGCAGTAACAGCTTCTTTAACAGGTCACAAGGTTTACTCTACAATTCATACAAAAACTCCAGGAGAAGTTTTTTATAGATTAGAAGATATGGGAGTAAAATCCTATTTAATAAAGGATTCAATTGTAGGAATAATATCTCAAAGATTAATTAGAATTCTTTGTTGTAACTGCAAGGTAAAAGAAAAGCTATATAACTTAAAATGGGGAAGTTTTTATAATCATATTAGTAAAGGCTGCACCTATTGTAATTTTACTGGATATAAGGGAAGAAAAGTTGTTAGTACAGTTGTATTAATTGATGAAAATAATAAGAATAAAGAAAATATTTATAAAGAAATAGAAGAGGATGGAAATATGGGAATGATTGATAATTTAAAAGAATTATTAATAAGAGGGGAAATATCTATTAAAGATTATAATAAATTTTTAATAGAAGAAGGATTAGAATATGAAGAAAATAAAATTATTTCCTAATAAGATTGATAATAATAGTTTGGCTTTGATTGCAGGGAATATGGCTGCCTTATATGAAAGGGGCATCTCCTTTTTAATTATTATGGACTTATTAATAGAGCTGCCTATAAAGAAGAGTTATAAGGAAAGTCTTTTAAGCATTAAAGATGATATTAAGTCGGGAAAGACCTTAGAAGAATCCTTTAAAGCTTACAAAGCTTTATATCCAGAATTTTTTATTGGAATGATATCAGTAGGAGAAAAAAGCGGAAATTTAATAAAAGTTCTTAGGGGGATTGAGAGGTATTATAAAAGAATAAATTATATTAGGGAAACAATAAAAAATGCCTTATCTTACCCAATAATACTATTAATATCAATATTTGTATTAGTGTTATTTATTTTTTTCATAATAATCCCAAACTTATACAACTTCTGTGTTGACTTAGAGGCTGAAGTACCCTTAGTATTCAAGCTAGCTAATGACTTAGCCAACTTTGGAAAAGAAAGCCCCTTTTTACTAATTTCTTATATAATTTCTTGGGGAATTTTAATTCCTTTCTTTATATTTAAGCAATTTCTAAGTAAATATAAAAAAGATATACTAATAAAATTTAAAATTATAAAGGATTTTTATGAATTAATATTCATATTAGTAATAACTATCATTATTGAAAGCGGAGTAAGTTTAACTAAGGGCCTTGTTTATACAGCAAATAGCTTTAAAAGTTCTATATTAAAAGAAAAATTATTAAACTTAAATAAAAGCATAATGGAGGGGAAAAGTATTTCTGAAACCCTAGAAAAAAGTAGTGAATATAGCAATTATACTATAGCAATTATTAAGCTAGGAGAAGAAAGTGGATCCATAGAGGAAGGATTAAAGACCCTAACAGATTATTTAGAAAGTAAAGTAATAAAAAAAATAAATAAATATCTTACACTTCTTCAGCCAGGGATGATCCTAATAATGGGTGGAATGATTATGATTTTTATAATAATTTTTATTATTCCAATTTTTGATTTAATGACTGGAAGTGGATTTAGATGAAAAGAAGAGGTTTTACTTTAGTTGAGTTTATTATTACATTATCAATACTTTCGGTGATTATGGGAATTACTTTTGTTGGAATAAGTAACTATTTTAAAATAAATGAAAAACTAAATTTTGAAAGCACCATTTCTGAAGTGAAAAGATTATTAAGCTATGGAAAGTCCTATTGTAGAAGGTATAAAGTTATAGGGAATATAGCTATAGATAAGCATGGAAAATCAATAAAGTTTATAGTATCTGATATAAACCATGGTATTAAAAAAGAAATAAAAATGGATGAGAATTTTAATATTCCTAATAAAGCAGGTAGCAGTAATCTAGAGATAAGTGAAGAAGGATTTATAAAAAATTCAGTAACAATCACAATTAATTATAAAGATAAATATAAAAAGGAAATTAAAATAGGTGTAGGTAACGACATAATAGGTATAAGTGAAGGAGATTTAATAGATTGAAAAGAAGGCATAAAAGAGGAAGTATGTTAATTGAAACAATAATAAGCCTATCAATCCTTTTATTAGCTGGAACTCTGTCAGTAAATTTAGTTAAGTCTTTACAAAACTCTTTTAATATAAGAGAGGAAAGAGAAAGGGCTAATAGAGCAGCATATGCCATAGAAAGTGAAATGAAATATAACTATAAAGTAGAAGAAATAGTTAATGAATTTAAAAACAAGGGCAGCCTCAAATATGAATTCTCTAAGGAAAATTTTAAAAAGCTGCTAAGGGAACCCTTATTTAACCTAGAGGGGGGAGAGGGAATTGAAATAGAGCTTAATAGCACAAACGAAGATAAAACAATATTACTAATTAAAATTACTATAAAAAATAATAAAGGTGATATTTTAAGTGAAAGAGAATTTACTAAAACAAATTGGATTTAAAGATAAGAAAAGAGGATTTACCTTAATTGAATTAATAATTGCCCTTGCAATAGGATTAATAGTTCTAGGAGTGTCATACCAAATGCTCTTTACAGCATATAAAAATTATAGACTAAGCGACGAAAAGTCTATTAGATATGATTCTTTTGATGATGGCTTATTAACTATTGATAGAGTGTTAAAAGGAAAAATGATTGAAAAAATTGAGATATTTGATAATGAATCAGGCATTAGTAATGAGATTAAAGTTTCTTATAGAGAAAAACACTCTGAAAATAGGGTTTATCAAAAGATAATAAAATTAGATGATTCTAAAAACAAAATAATACTTGAAACTTATAAAGATGACTCTAGAAGTGGAGTTAATGTAATTATGAGAGATGTATCGAAATTTACCATAATAAAAAAAGATAAATTATATTATTTAATTATTGAAAATTTAAAGGGAGAAGAAAGGATACAATGCTTATAAGGAAAAAGTCTAAAAGAGGGTTCACTTTATTACAAGCATCTATTGCTCTTATGATTATAACCTTTATTATTACCCTATCTCTAAAGGTAATTTCCAATAATGTTTTAAAATCTAAATTATATTACACTTATGAAAGCATAGAAAGTTTAAATTATACAGAAAGTGAGTTTCTAAAATTAGCTGTTAAATCCATAAATTTAGATATATCATCTTATGAAAGTTTAAAAAATGAAGCTATAGATAACTCCAAGGAAGTAAACATTTATTCTAATATTAATTATAAAAACTATTCAATTATTCATGATAGCAAAAATTTGTATATGATTGAAAAAAAGTCAAAGGGAAAAAGATATATAGGGCTAGATGAAGTAATAAAAGAAGGCAAAGTATTTTTAATACCAAATACTTATAAAACAGATTTTATATTATAGCAGGAGGGGTTATGGAAAGTATTATTGGAATTAATAAAGACAAATATATCTTTAAAGGTAAGGAATATAATATATTTAACATAAGAGATTTGCTTAGTAAGCTGAATAAAAATAGAAGAATAATAATATTTAACGAAAATATATTCATAAAAAAATATAAGATTGGCGAAAAAGATCTAGAAAAATTTATTAATGAAAAAATTAAAGAGGATTTTACAAATAGAAATGAACTTTTATTTCATTATGATTATAGGCATAAGGATCAGGAAGTTTTTCTATACTCCATTAAAAATGTTGTTTCTAAGGAATTATATAGGAACGCAAGGTCTTTAGAAATTAAACCTGTACAATTTTGGGTTAAGAATTATTTAAGGAAAAAGAATAAAATAAAAGATTTTTTAGCAATTTTTAAACTTAATAGCATCTATTATCTTGTGGATGTTGAGGAAGATATAATTATTAAATCCTATCTATCTAGTAATTTAGATGAATTAAAGGAAAAATTATATGATGATAGCAGTAAAAATAAAGTTATTATTAAAGATTCTTCACTGTCAGAATTAAAACTAATTAAAGACTTTAAGGAAGGAAAGGCTGGGAAAATATTGTATGAAAAAATATATAAGAAATAAAAATTTCCTACCAATAGATTATTTAGAAGGTGTAAATGCAAAAAGGGAAATATCAACAAAAAGATTATTAAATATTTTAATTTTAATTAATATATTTATTTTACCACTTACAATAAGTTCTTTTAAAAATAATAAGGCAGAACCTGCCATTGAAGTACTTTCAATAGTTGAAGAGCCTAAAAACAAGAAAAACATATTAATCATAATAGAAGAAATAGATAAGGATATTTCAAAACTAGAAATAAGTAATGGTATTGGGACTATTGAAACTAGTAATAAAGATAAAGTTTATTCCATTGAAGAAGGAAAGAAAATAAAAATTAAATCAATATCTAAGAATAAAGGTAAAGGGTATATTTTAGGAGTAGAACTATGAGAAAAAAGGAAATTACTATATTTATCGTACTAATCTTAAGCTTGCTGCAAGCTTTCTTTTTAAGCCATGATGATATGCAGGAAAATATTAATGAATTTGAATGTATAAGAGAAGAGAAAGCTGTTAAAAATATAAAGGATATAGAAAGTGAGTTAAGTTTAATAGAAAATTTAGAAGTTGTCAGTTATAATAAAAAAGAGGGAAAATGGATTGGAAGATTAATTATTGAAGGAACTAATAATGAAGTTATAAATTCCTTTAATAAATTGGAAGGATATAATATAAATAACTATAGTATAAAGTATAATAAAGAAAAATTAACCTTAGAGTTAGAGATAGAAAATATGTGATACCATATTAATGAAGTTAATATAAATAATTGCTTTTATTAATAAATTTTGATAAAATATTTTTGTTATGTCATAGTAATGTTTATTTATGGCTAATTAGGTAACAATAAGTTATATTAAATATTGAAAAAGTTTTGGAGGGATACTTAATGATATCAGCAGGAGATTTAAGAAAAGGTACTACTTTTGAGTATGAAGGACAAGTTTATACAGTTATAGACTTCTTACACGTAAAACCTGGTAAAGGTGCTGCTTTCGTAAGAACAAAGCTTAGAAACGTTATTTCCGGTGGAGTTACAGATACAACTTTTAACCCAACTACTAAGTTACAAGAAGCAGTAATAGAAAGAAAGGAAATGCAATACCTTTATTCAGATGGAGAATTATATTAC
The DNA here is from genome assembly GCA_012520205.1 of Clostridiales bacterium. GTDB lineage: Bacteria > Bacillota > Clostridia > Clostridiales > Clostridiaceae > Clostridium. Next base: position 4,877 of record JAAYOT010000281.1, on the reverse strand, counting down.
TTCATGGATCAACAAACTTTCGAACAAATCCCATTAGAATATGAAAAAGTTGAAGAAGCAATAAAATATTTAAAAGAAAATATGTTTGCAATAATTAAATTTTACAAAGGAGAAGCTTTCTCAGTTGAAGCACCAAACTTTGTTGAATTATTAATAACTCAATGCGATCCAGCTGTTAAAGGAAATACAGCAACTAACGCCATGAGACCTGCAACATTAGAAACTGGAGCGGTTGTTAATGTTCCAATGTTTGTAAATGAAGGAGACACTATCAGAGTAGACACTAGAACTGGTGAATACATGGAAAGAGTACAATAATTATAGTAAAGGCTAAGTTACAACTTAGCTTTTTATTATAAGTATTTATTAATAATAAAATTGCTAATAAAGGAAAGTTGGTTATGAAAAATATAAAAAGTAAAATAGACACTATTAAAAAAGATATAAAAAAAGTTAATAATGAGGAATATCAAGATATTTTTACTAATATTTTATCTGTATTAGATGACTTGTCTATAGTTGTTGAGGAATTAAATGTAAGGCAAGAATCCTTAGAAGAAAACATCCAATATCTAGATGAGGATGTAACTGGTTTACAGGATGAATTATTTGAAGAAGTAACTATTGAAGATTTAATTGAAATGGATAATGAATTTATTGAAATAAATTGTAAAAATTGTAGTAAATCTTTATTTGTAGAAAAAGAATCTATGGATAATAATAAGACTATACCATGTCCTTTCTGTCATAATGATGCAATTTAATAATTAAATACGAAAAATTTTGTGATTTTATTTACAAGAATTAATAAAAAATAGGATATGTTTTAAATTATTCGAAAGAAGTAATTTAAAACATATCCTATTTTTGTCTTTAAGAAAGTGTAAAGCATATAGATCAACTTTTAATTTTAAAAATATTTTACATATTTATTTATAAGTATGAATATTATTTGATAGAAAGAAATAAGTTTAAATATAACCTTAGAAAAGGAAGTGGTGAAATTGAGATATGAGGAAATTTTGAAAGTTTTACCTCAAAATATTAGTAAATTAATAAAGGATATACTTTTAGAAAAACAAGTTCAAGAAATAAGGATAAAGATAGATAAACCCATAATAATAAATTTGGCAAAAGGTGAAATCCTTCTCCCCTATGTAGTTAAGGAGGAGGATATGAAACAGATACTAGTGAAAATATCAAATTATTCCTTATATGCTTATGAGGAAGAAATCAAACAAGGTTATATAACAATAAGAGGTGGTCATAGAATAGGAATAGCAGGTGAGTGTGTTTTAGTAAAGGGAGAAATAAGAACTATTAGAAATATTTCATCAATAAATATAAGGATATGTAGAGAAGTTATTGGCTGTTCCAACGAATTAATGAAATATATTAGTTATAATGATAGAGTTTATAACACTTTAATAGTTTCACCTCCTAAATGCGGTAAAACTACAATTTTAAGAGATATAGCAAGAAATATATCAGAAGGTATGCCCATTATAGGCCTTAGAGGTAAAAAAGTAAGCATTATCGATGAAAGAAGTGAAATAGCAGCTTGTTATAATGGTGTGCCCCAGTTAAATATTGGAGTAAGAAGCGATGTATTAGATAATTGTTTGAAAAGAGAAGGAATGATAATGGCAATAAGAAGTTTATCACCTGATATTTTAATTTGCGATGAAATAGGAACTAAAGGAGATATTGAAGCTTTAAATATGGCTTTTAATTCAGGAGTAAATGTTGTGGTCACTATTCATGGCTATAATATTGAAGATATATATAATAGAAATATTTTTAAAGATCTATTAGACAATAAAATTCTTGAAAGAATAGTTATATTAAGTAATCGAAATAAGGTTGGAAATATAGAAAAAATATATTCAGTGGGAATAAAGGGGGAAGTAGATTGCTTAAAGTAATATCTTGTGCTGTGATTTTTCTTTCATGTACTTATATTGGTTTTTACTACGGAGAAGTCTATAAAAGAAGAAGTATACAATTAAACAATGTTCTGAAAGCAACATTGTTTTTAAATAATGAAGTTATATATGCAAATACACCTATGCCAGAAGCTTTAAAATATATATCTTACAAGGTAGATTCACCAATAAGAGATATATTGGTGAAGGTTTCAGAAAAACTTCTATTAGGAGAAAGTAATAGTATTTATGAATCCTTTAAAGAAGAGTATAAAAATATGAGTTCAGACTTTCGTTTAAACAAGGAAGATCTGAGGGTAATTAAGGATTTTCTAAAGTCTTTAGGAGAATCAGGAGTTTATGGACAAGATAAATTATTTAATTTGACTATTGAAAATCTAAAAATAAACTGTGGCTCTGCAGAAGAAATAGCAAAAAAGAATGTAAAGATGTACAGAAGTCTAGGAATATGTATAGGTGCAATGATAGTAATATTTTTAATATAAAGTAGGAGGGAATTTTATGCTAGATGTAAGCATTATTTTTAAATTAGGGGCAATGGGAGTGCTGCTTATTGTAATAGATAAAGTTTTAAAGGTAAGTGGCAAAGATGATGTTGCTGTAATGACAAATATTGCAGGAATAGTAATAATATTAATCACATTAATTGGACTTATCAGCGATTTATTTAGCGCTGTAAGAACAATGTTTATGTTATAGGTGCGCTATGGAAATTATTCAAATAGTAGCCTTTGCACTTTCTACGCTATTCCTTTACTTGATATTTAAAGATAAAAGAAGTGATATTGCAGTTTTAATTTCTGCAGCTGCAGGAGTTTTAATATTTTTATTAGTTATCAGCCAATTAAGTGAAATAATCTACTTTATAAAAGATATATCTAGTAAAACTAATATAGATATTGTTTATATCGGGGTTGTAATAAAAATACTTGCAATAGCATATTTAGCAACCTTTTGTAGTGAAATATGTAAAGATGCTGGTGCATCCAGTATAGGAAGTAAGGTTGAATTTTCAGCTAAAATTTTAATACTATCATTGGCAATTCCAATACTTATGGCTGTTCTTGAATCCATACTTCAAATATTATAGGTGATAATATGAAAAAGAAATGTATTATAAAAAACAAAATAATAATATTTATTTTAGGCTTAGTTTTAACCTTGGCATTTTTTCCGGGAAATAGAGTTTATGCATATGAAATAAATAACCTAGCAGTTTCAGAAGAAAAAATTGAAGATGATGAAATTAATAATAAATTAGATTCCCTATATAACTATATAAATAATATGAAACTTGATATTGAAATCTTAAACGACTTAGATCCTGTTCAATATATAAAAAGTTATGTAGAAAATGGAGAAGGCAATATATCCTTTAAAACGATTATAAATTCAATAATTGCCTTTCTCTTTAAAGAAGTAAAGACTTCCTTAACTTTATGCATAAGTATAATAGCAATTGCTATTATATGCTCCTTAATTAAAAATTTACAGTCTGCCTTTTCAAATGACAGCATAAGTAATATAGCTTTTTTTGCGTGTTACTGTATTTTGATAATCTTACTTTCTAAATCTTTTATAGTTTCTATAAATATTGCAATTGACTTAATAAATAAACTGGCTGATTTTATGGCAGCCTTATTACCTGTGTTAGTAATGATGATAGGCACAATAGGAGGATTTGCTCAGGCTGCAACTTTAGACCCAATAGTGTTAGTAATGACAATATTAATTCCAAGAATATATAAAACTATAATAATTCCATTAATACTAATATCCTTTGTGCTTCAATTTGTAAACAACATATCAACTGAATATAAAATAAGTAATTTATGTAAGCTTACAAAACAAGTAACAGTTTGGATCCAGGGGATAATTTTAGTTACTTACATTGGATTTTTAGCAGTTAGGGGAATAACATCCTCTACTATAGATGCGGTAACCCTTAAAACAACAAAATTTGCAGTGGACAATTTTATTCCAATAGTTGGGAAGGCCTTTTCAGATGCTATTGCTTCTGTGGCAGGGTATGCCTTAATAATAAAAAATGCTGTAAGTGCTTTTGGATTGCTAGTAATAATACTAATGATGCTATACCCAGTAATAAAGCTTGTATTAATTTCCCTAATATATAAACTTTCAGCTTCTGTTATAGAACCAATAACAGATAAAAGAATTACAAGTTCTATTGTAGCTGTTTCAGATTCCATAACCTTATTAATATCATGTGTACTATCAGTAAGCTTAATGTTTTTTGTAATAATTGGGATAATAGCTTCGGCAGGGAAATTTGTAGTAGGAGGATAGATATTTATGGAGTTAATTAAAGAATATGTAGTCACTCTTGCAACCATGATAATATTAATTTCAGCCATAGAACTTATAGCACCAGATAATAGTATGAAAAAATATTTAAAATTTGTATTAGGTTTAATATTAATAGCAGTTATGATATCGCCCATAATTGGAATATTTTCTAGTGATGAAAATGTAATAGTTAGTAATATTGTAGAATATTTTGAAGTAGATAAGGAGGATAGTAGTATAGAGGTTAGCAGTAATAAAGAATACGGTAATTCTACTTTAGAAGTATTTAAGGAAAACTTAGAAAAAAACTGCAATAAGTTATTAAAAGAGGAATTTAAAAATCAAGATTTTGAAAGTAATATAAAGTGTAATATTGATACTAAGAATATTGAATATTCTATTGAAAAAATTCAAGTAGGTGTAAGGGAGAAGGGAACAAGAAAAATACAAAAGGTAATAATCAATAGTACAGATGAAAATGAAGTTGTAGAAAAGATAGATAATGAGGATGAAATAGTAGGTTACTTAATGGAAAACTTTAATGTAACAAAGGACAAAATAGAGGTATATAAAATTAATGGGTAGGAGTGAAAAAATGGGGAATAAGGATTTTAAAAAAGAGCT
>JAAYOT010000280.1 GCA_012520205.1 Clostridiales bacterium | reverse complement strand
GAATTATGAAAAATATATTTTTTGACACCTGAAACATGATACCTGTAAATTATTTTAGTATTGCTCCTTTGCTTGATGAACTTACTAGCTTGGAATATCTTGATAAATATCCCTCTTTAATCTTGGATTTAAATGGTTTTAGTTTTTTTCTTCTTTCTTCTAAAACTTCCTCTGAAACTAATAGTTCTAGTTTTCCTTTTAGGATATCTATAGCTATTTTGTCTCCTTCTTCTACTAAGGCTATTACTCCGCCTTCTGCAGCTTCTGGTGCAATGTGTCCTATGGATGCTCCTTTTGTTGCTCCGCTAAATCTTCCATCTGTTATTAAGGCTACGTATTTATCTAATCCCATTCCAGCAATTGCTGAAGTTGGTGATAGCATTTCTCTCATGCCTGGTCCGCCTTTTGGTCCTTCGTATCTAATAACTACAACATCACCTTTAACTATTTTCTTTGATAGGATAGCCTCTATTGCATCTTCCTCACAGTCGAATACTCTTGCAGGTCCAGTGTGGACTAGCATTTCTTCAAGTACTGCTGATTTTTTAACTACTGCCCCATCTTTAGCTAAGTTCCCTTTAAGAACTTTTATTCCACCTATTTTACTATGAGGGTTATCTATAGGCCTTATAACATCGTAGTTTAGAACCTCTACATCTTTGATGTTTTCTCTATGGCTTTTTCCTGTAACAGTAATACAATCAAGGTCTATTAAATCCTTCTTTGAAAGTTCCTTAATTACGGCCTGGATACCACCTGCCCAGTATAATTCTTCAATATGTGTATCTGAAGCTGGTGCAAGTTTGCATAAATTAGGTGTAATTTCTGATACCTTGTCTATAATTTCATAGTTTAAATCTATTTTTGCTTCATTAGCTATTGCTAGTAAATGCAAAATACTATTTGTTGAACAGCCAAGGGCCATATCTACCTTAAGTGCATTTGTTAAAGCTGATTTTGTAACTATATCCTTTGGCTTAATGTCTTCCTTAAGAAGGTTCATTATTTGCATTCCTGCCTCTTTAGCTAGTCTAATTCTTTCTGAATAAACTGCAGGAATGGTACCATTGCCAGGAAGGGCTAACCCTAGGGCTTCTGATAAGCAGTTCATTGAGTTTGCAGTAAACATACCTGAACAGGATCCGCATGTAGGACAAGCACTGTTTTCTAAATTTAATAAATCCCCCTCAAGGATAGTTCCACTCTCATAAGATCCCACTGCTTCAAACATAGTTGAAAGAGATACTGCTTTTCCCTTAAATTTACCTGCTAACATTGGACCGCCACTAACAAAAATAGATGGTATATTTAGTCTTAATGCTGCCATTAACATTCCTGGAACAATCTTGTCACAGTTTGGAATAAATACTAAAGCATCAAATTGATGAGCCATCCCCATACACTCTACAGAATCTGCAATTAGCTCTCTAGTAGGCAATGAATATCTCATTCCTTCATGGCCCATTGCTATTCCATCACATACTCCTATAGCTGGAAATATTATCGGAGTTCCGCCCTTTAGAAGGATGCCTTTTTTTACAGCTTCTGTTATCTTATCTAAATTAATATGCCCCGGAATTATATCATTTTGTGAAGTTACAATTCCTATTAATGGTCTGTCTATTTCTTCATCAGTCAATCCTGTTGCTTTTAGCAAGGATCTATGGGGAGCCTTAGAAGCTCCCTTTTTAATTGCATCACTTCTCATACAAACACTCCTTTAACCTAATATTTTTTCTACTACTAGTTTTCCAACTTCCTTTGTCCCAACTAATTTGTTTCCTTCACTCATTATATCTGCAGTTCTATATCCTTCCTCAAGAACAGTAACAACAGCATTTTCTATAAGTTTAGCTTCTTCTTCTAAATCAAAACTATGTCTAAGCATCATTGCAGCTGATAATATTGTAGCTAGTGGATTGGCTATTCCCCTGCCAGCAATATCTGGTGCACTACCATGGATTGGCTCATACATTCCTATTTTCCCTTCTCCTAAGGATGCTGAAGGTAACATTCCAATGGAACCTGTTATCATACTTGCTTCATCAGATAAAATATCTCCAAACATATTAGATGTTACAATTACATCAAATTGCCTCGGATCCCTAACAAGCTGCATTGCTGCATTATCAACATACATATGGTTTACTTCCACTTCTGGATATTCCTTTGCTAATTCATTAATTACGCCTCTCCAAAGTCTTGAGCTCTCTAGTATATTTGCCTTATCAATACTTGTTAGCTTCTTACTTCTTTTCATTGCTGTTTCAAAAGCAATTTTTCCTATTCTTTTTACTTCATTTACGTTATATCTTTCAGTGTCATAAGCTCCTCTAACACCATCTACTTCTTCTCTTCCTCTTTCACCAAAATAGATACCTCCTGTTAGTTCTCTAACAACACATATATCTATTCCATCTCCTATTATGGAATTTTTAAGTGGTGATGCTTCCTTTAATGGTGCGTATAATAGAGCTGGCCTTAAATTACAATAAAGTCCAAGACCTCCCCTAAGTCCTAAAAGAGCTTGTTCAGGTCTTACCTTTGCATCAGGATTATCCCATTTAGGTCCTCCTACAGCCCCAAGTAAAACAGCATCTGCCTTTTTACATGCTTCTAAAGTTTCCTCTGGAAGTGGTATTCCCTTTTCATCTATTGCACAACCTCCAGCTAAAAGATATTCATATTCAAACTTGTGATTAAACTTATCCCCAACACAATTTAAAACATTCACAGTTTCTTCAACAACCTCTGGACCAATTCCGTCTCCTGGTATTACAGCTATTTTATAATTCATTTTAAAACCCCCAACTTTACTCAGTTCACAGTTCATAGTGTACAGTTCACAGTTTAGGATGATTTTCAGCAAAGCTGAAAATTTTAAACATATTTTTAATTTTTAACTCCGCAGGAGTTTATTCCTTAACTGTGCACTGTGCCTTGTGAACTATGCACTATATTTTTTGCTTATTACTTGTTACTTACTTTTTTCTTATCACTTCTTACTTATTACCTTTTACTTCTTACCTCTTACCTCCTACTT
>JAAYOT010000005.1 GCA_012520205.1 Clostridiales bacterium | reverse complement strand
TGCAGGCATTAAGCCTAGTTCTATGGAAGTAGGGTAGCAGCCTGGATTTGCTATAATTTTATAAGCTTTAATTTTATTTCTATTAAATTCAGGCAAAGCATAAATAGCTTTTTTATGAAGATCCTTAAAAGAAAAATTAAGTCCATACCAGCTCTTATATTCTTCTTCATTTGAAAGTCTAAAATCTGCCCCTAAATCAATTAATATCTTATTTTCCTTTATAGTAAGTTCGGCTATTTCTTCACTTAGTCCATGAGGAAGAGCTGCAAATATTAAATCTGAATTTTTTATTACTTCCTTCATATCTGTACAAATAAGATTTATCTTCCCATAAAAATTTTTATATATAGAAGATATATCCTCTCCTGTGTAACTTACTGAACTTATTGCTTCTAATTTTACTTTTGGATGATTTAGAAGGAGCCTTATAAGCTCTGCTCCTACATATCCTGTAGCCCCAATTATTCCTACTTTAAGCATTTTATTTAAATCATTTTTATAGAATTTAAATGCTTCAGTCATAGTATAAAAATCCCCCCTTTTAGTATTTATATAAATTTATACTTTTATTATGGTATAATTATAAACATAAAAAGTATAAATATGCAACAATTATTTATAAAATAGTGGAAAAATGCATAAATATAAAAAGTTTATTGTATTAATTACATAATAATCATTAAAAGTCTTACAGTTGGGTTTTTATATTATCAAATGTTTACATTAGTCTGTCAAAGTGGTAAAATCACAATAATAAATTTTTATTTAAACTTAAGTAAGATAAAAAGGGAGGCGAGGTAATATGTCAATAGAGGCTGTAAGAGACTACTTTAAGAAGTGGAATATGGAGGATTGTATTAAGGAATTTCCTGTTTCTAGTGCTACAGTTGAGGAAGCAGCAAAAGCACTTAATTGCGAAGAAAAAAGGATTGCAAAATCTATGGCATTTTTAGTTGAGGGAAAGCCAATTCTAATTGTAACAGCTGGAGATGCAAAGGTTGATAATAGAAAATATAAAGAAAAGTTCAAAAAGAAAGCTACTATGCTAAAGGCAGATGAAGTTAGAAAACATAAATTATCTCCAATCTAATTATTATCTATAGGTTTATGATTAATTTTATTATATCAAAAATTTATATATAATAATGTTATAATATTAAATGGAATTACACAAATATTGTATGTTTTATTTCCTTGATATAAAATATATTTATGAATTAGATAAGGTGGGATAGGCGTGGACAAATCTGAACTTAGGTTATATTATAAAAATCAGGAAGATCTTAGCTATGCTTTAAGAGAATATATAGATTTTTATTTTGAGGGAAATATTGAAGATGAAAAATTAGAATCAAATATAATTAAAGTAATAGAAGGTAATGAAGATAAGTTTTATAAAAATAATGAGGTGGCTAAGAAACCTAAGCAAATATTAGGGAAAAGCAGGTTAGATTTAATAGAAAAAATATTAAGCAAAAAAAAATAAAACATGTCAAAAACTGATATGTTTTATTTTTTATATAACGAAATTATTTAATCTAAATCCGAACATCTCTGGAATTAGTCTTTCATTTTCAATGAAAATTAAATCGAAATAGTACTTATGGATATTTTCAAAAGACATTAAATATTTTTTATAGTTTTCCCTGTAAGATTCAATATCATCAAGTTTTAAATAACATAGTGCAATTATAAGATATATATCCCTAATTTTATTATATTTCACAGATAAACATTCACCAACAGAAATTCCTAAGTTATATTTTTTAGCATGGTAGTAGGTTTTTATAATTACATAAGTAATATAACTAGAAATAAATATATCATCGCAAGAATATAGGGCTTTTGAATAGTTAGTCACTGCCTTAGAATAGTTACCCAGTAGAAAATATTCATTTGCTATATCGAAATAGTGAATACATGTGGTATTAGAAATTTCATAGTCTGAATAAATAGATAAATTTCTGTAGCATCTCTTATTTAAGTCCTTTTTATCTAAATCAAATCCATAATTATATAATTTATAATCTAAGTTCATAATGTTCTTTTTAAAATCCATTTCTAAAGATGAATTGAAAAT
>JAAYOT010000279.1 GCA_012520205.1 Clostridiales bacterium | reverse complement strand
TTTTAGCTTATGGCCAACTAAAGGTCCTAAAGAGTCTCCAGTGCACCTATCTGTTCCTATACATAAAAATATTATTTCTCTGTTAGATAAAACAACATGATTTAAATTCTTTAATAAGAAATTTTTAATATTTAAATAAGTATTGGGCATAAAAGAATCAATAGAAAAAGTAGTACTCATAAAAAACCTCCTTTATTGAAATTATTAACAATAAAGGAGATAACTATACAGTATAAAAAAATTATATTGATTTTATTATATTATTTATAGAACTTATGGCGTAATCAATTTCGTCTTTTGTATTAAAATAACTAATACTTAAACGAACAGTTCCGGAAGGGTATGTTCCTATAGTTTTATGGGCTAAAGGAGAACAATGAAGCCCAGACCTATTTTTTATATTATAATCACTATCTAAAAGATAAGATAATTCAGAAGTGTCTAAGCCCTTTATATTGAAAGAAACACATGAAGTATAAGAGTCAGCCTTTTCTATAGAGTCATATAAAATAACATTATTAATATTATGAAGCTCTTCTACTAAATAAGAGCGTAAGTAGGAGTTTTTTTCATATATGGTGTTAAGTCCTTCATTTTTAATAAATTTAATACCCTCTAATAAGCCACATATTCCAGGCATATTTAATGTTCCCGACTCAAATTTATCTGGTAAAAAATCAGGCTGAGTTAAGGAATAGGATAAGCTACCTGTTCCTCCAAGTGCATAAGGAGAACAAATTGAATTTAAATCATCATTAATAATAAATCCTCCTGTTCCTTGGGGACCAAAAAGACTTTTATGACCTGTAAAGGCTAGGGCACTTAAATTAAAATCCTTAAAATCTATATTTAATACTCCAGCACTTTGAGCTGAATCAATTACAAAGAATATATTGTGTTTTTTGCATACTTCACCAATTTCCCTTATTGGTTGTATTGATCCAAATACATTGGAAGTATGGGTGATTACAACTAACTTAGTATTTTCTTTTGTTTTATTTTCTATATCTGCTGGAGATATAAATCCAAAGGTGTCAGCGGATATAATATCTAGCTCAATAATATTATTTTCTTTTAGGCTATAAAGGGGCCTAATAACTGAATTATGTTCCATAGAAGAAGTTATTACATGGTCACCCTTTTTTAAAATTCCGTTGATTAATATATTTAAAGAAGAAGTTATATTACTTGTAAAAATAACATTTTCCATTTTATTAAAATTAAAAAAACTTGCAATTGATTCTCTTGCCTCTAGTAAAAGACGATTAGTTTCTAAAGCGTTATCATGATTAGATCTTCCGGGATTTCCTCCAATATTTATAAGAAAATTGTACATGGCTTCAGAAACTGCTTTTGGTTTTGGAAATGTTGTGCTTGCATTATCTAAATAAACATTCATATTTTACTCCTTATTTACTATAGCTTAATAATATAAATTATAAAATAAATAATATATATTTACAAAAAGTTATTAAGAAAGTTGTTATTTAAATCTATTTAAAAAGAATATTCAATATAATATAATTAATTTAAACAAAATACAAAAAAATATTATTAATTTTCTTAAGAGGAGGGAAAATATGAATTATTATGTAATAGTTTTTAAAAATACCTTAGATGCAATGAATGCAGAAAAGACATTAAAAGAAAATAATTATAAGTTTAAAATAATGCCTACACCAACAGTTATAACTCAAAGTTGTGGAATATGTGTAAGGACAGAAAATAAAGAGGATATAGATAATATAATTTCTAGTAACTTAATAGTATATAAAGATATATATAGAAAAAGTAATGAGGAATTTATAAAAATAAAATAGAAGGTGAGAATTACTTTGTTAGGAATATTAAAAGTAAGTAAAGATTTGGATGAGAAATTGACTGTAAGTGTAAACTGGGATACATTAGCTGAAAAAGGGGGAGAATCAGTAGAATATCTAGTAAATAAATTAATACTTATAATAGTTGTTATAATTTCCGCTTATTTAATAAGGAAGATTTCAGATAAGCTTATAAATAGATTTGTAGAAAGACAAGTTAAAAGTAAATCAAATTTCACAATAGACAAGAATAAGGCCATGACGGCAGGAGCAATATTAAAAAGCACCGTAAAATATGCTGTTTATTTTTCTGGGGCAGCTATTATAATTAGTAATATATTCAAGGTGTCAGCAGCTGTATTAAGTGGAATAGGTTTTGTAGTAGGTATAGGAGCACAAAATCTAGTCAAAGATTTAATAAATGGATTTTTCATATTGTTTGAAGATCAGTATGGAGTTGGAGACTATATTACAGTAGGAGAGTTTAGTGGAATTGTTGAAAATATAGGAATACGTTCAACAGTTCTTAGGGCTTTTAATGGAGACATACATACAATTCCTAATGGCAGCATAAATGAAATTTCAAATCACTCAAGGGGAGATATAAGTTTTATAGTAGATATGGAAATTGCAAATGAAGAGGATGTAGATAATGCAATAGAAATAATGAATAAAACTTGTGAAAAATTTGCAGCTGAGTATAAAGATGATATAGTTGAAAAACCAGAGGTTTTAGGTATTAAATCCTTCAATGCTTATGGAACAACCATAACTATTCTTGGAAAGGCTAAACCTTTATCACAGTGGAAGCTAGAAAGGGCCTTAAGAAAGGAATTAAAGGTTGCCTTAGATGAGAATAAAATAAGGATAGCTTACCCTAAAACTCAAATAATAAAATAATGATTGGGGAGGATAATATGATAGAAAATTTTGATTTAGGTGATGTAGTACAAATGAAAAAGCCGCATCCTTGCGGAAATAATAAATTTGAAATAACAAGGTTAGGGGCAGATATAAAGATAAAGTGTACAGAATGTGGAAGAATTGTAATGCTTCCAAGAAGTAAGTTCCAAAAAAATGCAAAAAAGTTAATAAAACAAGAGTAAAATAAACTTGTAAAAGAATTTATATAGTGTTATAATAATAAATTGTAATCCCTGCTGTGTAAATCACAGCCGAAGTCCGAGGGGAGGAGGTGAAAATGATGAGAAAGTACGAAACTATATTCATACAACACCCATCATTAGATGAAGAGGCTTGCAAAGCTAACATCGAAAAATTTAAGGGTGTAATAGAAAATGGTGGAGGAACAATAGAAAACGTTGATGTTTGGGGTAGAAGAAAGCTTGCTTACGAAATCGCAAAGGTTAACGAAGGTTTCTATACATTAATCAACTTCAGTGCTGATTCAGAATTACCTAAAGAATTAGACAGAATATTCAGAATTACTGATGGTATTTTAAGACATATCATAGTTAAACAAGAAGCGTAAGAGGTGATATTGTTATGAATAAGGTTATACTTATTGGTAGACTAACAAAAGATCCAGAGTTAAGTTATGCAGCTGGAAGTGGAGTTGCAATAGCAAGATTTACATTAGCAGTTAATAGGCCTTTTAAAAGGGATGAAGCTGACTTTATAAATTGTGTAGCTTTTAATAAAACTGCAGAAACAATAGGACAATATCTTGCTAAAGGAAGACAAATCGCTGTTAGTGGAAATATTAGAACTGGTAGTTATGACGCAAAAGATGGAACAAGAAGATATACAACAGATGTTGTAGTTGAAACTTTTGAGTTTATCGGATCTAATAATACTGGAATGAGCGGAAGAGAAAACAATTCATTTGATAATGGATATGGCGCTTCTAATTCAGGTTCTGATTATTCAAATTCCTCTAATACATTTGGAGGAATGAATTTTGATGAAGACATGACTCCAGTAGATGATGGAGATATGCCTTTCTAAAAGTCTAATATAAAAGGAGGGAATTAGCATGAAAGATGTAAGAAGATCTGGAAGAATGAGAAGATCTAGAAAGAAAGTATGTGCTTTTTGCGTAGAAAAGTCTGAACAAATAGATTACAAAGATATTAATAAGTTAAGAAAGTTCGTAACAGAAAGAGGTAAGATATTACCAAGAAGAATTTCTGGAACATGCGCTAAGCACCAAAGAGAATTAACAAGTGCTATAAAGAGATCAAGAAATATAGCATTATTACCATTTACAACTGAGTAATAAAGATAACCCCTGATAATCAGGGGTTTTATTTTACCTTAAAACAACTTACAAAAATTGTAAAACTCTTCATAATTTGTTGCATTAATGATGAATTATAATTAAAATAGATATACAGGGTATTTGCATAGGGGTGAGGTTTATGAAAAGGGAAGAATTAAATATTATGTCTAATATAAAAATGATAGAAAAGTTAAAGGCCAATTTATTATGTATAATTGGAGAATTCTATCATTTGCTTACAAAGGGAAGCAATGTGGCACAGGATGCAATTTTAAATTGTATATCAGGAGCTATATTAATACTATATGTATTAGCACAAAAATTAGGATATTCATGTGAAGATGTAGATGCTGATATGAAAAGAAAATTAAAAACTGGTATAGCTGAGGGGCATGAATATGAAAAGGATGGAAAAAGTTTAAGTAAACTTCAATTACATTTAAAGGAGCACCATTAATTTTATGAAGTGGAATGATTTAATAGCAAAGTATACAAAGACTATTAAAGGTGTCTTACCTATAATTACACCTATTATCTTTGTTTTGGCTTGTATAACTTTTTATTTTATGAATAACGCTTTACTTGGCTCTCTTTTACTTATTATTTTTATTGTATTTAATATAACTGATTATGTTGTTAAGGAAACGGAAGAAGATAATATAGCTAAAATTACAGAGCGAGTAGAGCAGGAAATAAAAAATAATATAATGAATTTAATATATCCTGTTGCTTTAATAAGGGAATCAGGCGAAATTTTTTGGTGTAATAAGGAATTTGAAAAGCTTACAGAAAGTGAATCACCTATTGGAGTAAATGTTGTTAGTATAGCAAGAGGTTTAAATTTATCTAGATTGCTAAGCTGTGATAAGGAATTACATCAAAAGATAAAAATATCAGACTCATTATATAAAATATATGCAAGTAGGTTAGAAAAGTTAAATTCAGATGAAGACATATATATAGTTTATTTTAATGATATAAGCAATTCTAAAAATATGGAAAACACCAAGGAAAGCATTATGCTTATAGAAGTAGATAATCTTTCTGAGGTATTAGAGGGGACAGAAGAAGCAAACAGACCAATGTTGATTGCTGATATAGAGAAATGTATTAATGCATATGCTCAAAGATTAAAGGCAATGATAACAAAGTATGATACAAATAAGTATGTTATATCAGTGCAAGATAAATTTATTGATGAAGAAATAAATAATAAGTTTAAAATATTAGATGAAATTTCAAAAATTGATAGAGGAAATAAATTTGAAGTTACCTTAAGTATAGGAGTAGGAAGAGGGGGAACCTGTCCTTTAGAAAATAATAAGTTTGCTATTACAGCAAAGGAATTAGCTTTAGGACGAGGAGGAGACCAGGCTGCTATAAAAAATAATGAAAAAATAAGATTTTTCGGTGGTAATACAAGAGAAATAGAAAAAAGAACAAGAGTAAGAGCAAGGGTTGTGTCCCATTCTCTAAAAGAATTAATATATGAAAGTAGCAATGTTTTAATTATGGGCCATAAAAATATAGATATGGATTGCTTTGGTTCTGCAATAGGTATGGCTTCTGTTGTAAAACAATTGGGTAAACCATGCAATATAATTTTAGGTGAGGATACCTATGCTATTGATTATTATTTAAATAAATTGAAAGAAGATAAAAATTATGATAACTTATTTATAAGCAGGGATAAGGCTTATGAAGTTATAAATGAAAAGACCTTGTTAATGATTGTAGATGTTCATAATAATGGCTATATATTAGATATAGATATTGTTGAAAGTACACAAAGAAAGGTAATAATAGATCACCATAGAAGAAGTCCTGAAATTGTAGAAGGAGTGCTATTAAACTATATTGAAGTTTATGCCTCATCAACTTCAGAGATGGTAACAGAATTAATTCAGTATATGGTTCAAAAGCCAAACTTAAAACCTATAGAAGCAGAGGGCCTTTTAGCAGGAATTTTTATGGATACAAAAGGATTTTCTGCTAAATCAGGGGTAAGAACCTTCGATGCTGCTTCATTTTTAAGGGGATTAGGTGCAGATACTGTAGAGGTAAAGAAAATGTTTATGGATGACATGGAAGATTACCTTCTAATAGCAGATACAATAAGGTCAGCTGAGGTAAAGGATGGCATTGCTATTGCAGTTGCACCAAGCAGAATAGAAAAAGGTTTCATGGCTGCAAAGGCTGCAGATGAGCTTCTAAATATAGCAGGAATAAATGTATGTTTTGTGTTAGCTGAAATAAACTCTGATATAATTATTAGTGGTAGATCAAGTGGTGAGGTAAATGTTCAAGTAATACTTGAAGCCATAGGCGGAGGCGGTCATATGAATATGGCTGGAGCCCAATTAAATAATATGTCATTAGAAAATGCTAAAATATTATTAAAAGATTCTATAAAAAAACATTTAAAGGTGGGTGAATAACATGAAAGTAATATTATTACAAGATGTTAAGAAGTTAGGTAAAAAAGGTGATGTTGTAAATACATCTGATGGATATGCAAGAAACTTTTTATTTCCTAGGAAATTAGCAGAGGAAGCAAATGATACTAATATGCATATATTAAATACTAAAAAAGAAAATGAGAGAAAGAAAAAGTTAGCAGAGATGGAAGAAGCTCAAAAGCTTGCTGCTGAATTAAAAGATAAAGTTATTAAGCTACAAGTTAAAAGTGGAGATAATGGAAAACTTTTTGGTGCCATTACAAGCAAAGACGTAGCAGAGAGAATAAATAAAGATTATAAATTAAAAATAGATAAGAAAAAAATAGTAATGGATACAATAAAACTTACTGGAGAATACGATATAGAAGTAAAATTATATCCAGAAGTCTCTACAAAAATGAAGGTTATAATTGTACCACAATCATAAGGAGGACTAAGTTTGAAGACTTATGACGAAAAAAATTTTGAAACTGTACTAGATAGTGATTTGTCCTTAGATGCACAGGTTAATGTAGTAAGTCAAATATTAAGTAATGTACTTGATGAAGGTGCTATTAGAGCAAGAACAGTAAGATTTAAGTTACAAAAGTATGTTAAATCACCA
>JAAYOT010000278.1 GCA_012520205.1 Clostridiales bacterium | reverse complement strand
GTACAATAAAAAAAGTCGATTTGGAAAAGATGAATAATTTATTTATAAGGATTTGTAAATAATTAATACTTATTATAGGAATTTGTCTTACAATATTAAGGAAGATAAAGAAGGAATTTAGAGAAGAAAATAGAATTTTTTATTTATTGGAATAATGGTGATTCATAATAGTAGGGGATGGTTGATTGCATATGAATAAAGAAATAACTAGCATAAGGGTAGATAAGATATTTCCAAATACTTATCAACCTAGAAGATTTTTTAATGAGGAAGCACTAGAAGAATTATCTCAATCTATAAAGGCGCATGGAATAATACAGCCTATTACAGTTAGAAAAAGAGGAGAAAGCTATGAACTAGTAGCAGGGGAAAGAAGATGGAGAGCTGCTAGAATGGCAGAAATTGAAGAAGTACCGTGTAATATTATAGATATTACAGATACCCAATCTGCAGAAATAGCTTTACTTGAAAACCTTCAAAGGGAGGATTTAAATTTTATAGAAGAAGCAGAAGCTTACTATAATCTTATTCATGATCATAAGTTTACTCAAGAAGAATTAGCAAATAGAATGGGGAAAAAGCAGTCTACTATTGCTAATAAATTAAGATTATTAAAATTAAGTTCAAAGGTTAGAGAACTTTGTATTGAACATAAACTTACAGAAAGGCATGCAAGAGCCTTATTATCTTTGCCAGATGAAGAGTTACAATTAAAGATTATTGATAAAATAATAAAAGAATCTTTAAATGTTAAGGCTACAGAAGAAGCTATTAATAAGGAACTTCTAAAGCTAGCTGGTGAAGAATTAAACAAAAAGGATAAGAAAAAGGTTAAGAGCATATTTCCTGCTAAGCTTTATGTTAATACAATTAAGCAGGTCTTTAGTAAATTTAATATACCAGCAGAGTATAAATTTAAGGACGATGATGACTTTATTCAAGTTACAGTTACTATACCTAAAAAATAATACTTAATTATAAAATAATAGTTTATAATTGACATTAACTTCAGCAATTGAAAATTTATTTATTTACTTGGACAAGTTAATAAATAAATTATCTTTTGCCTGTTAATTGTCAATTTTTTTTATATTTATCTTATTTAATAAACCTGATATTTCAAAAAAGTGAACAATAAATTTTAATTTAATTATAAAATATAATAATTTTGTTATGTTAATCTTTAATTATGAATTAAAAGTAGATATAATATTATTAGGGAAGGGGGTGGAGCTCTAAAAGTAGAGCTTGGTATGAAAAAAGTTTGCATATTCAATCAAAAGGGTGGGGTTGGAAAAACAACTACCAATATCAATTTATGTACATATCTTGCACTGGAGGGTTATAGAGTACTAACTATAGATATAGATCCACAGGGGAATACTACAAGTGGATTAGGTTTAGATAAGAGAAATTTAGAATTATCAATGTATGATGTATTAACAGCAGATGCATCCCTTAGGGAAGTTATAATCAGAAGCGAACTAGTTCAAAATCTTTACATAGCACCATCTACAATGGAGTTAGCAGGAGCGGAAGTTGAAGTTATAGGTAAAGAGGATAGGGAAAGCATTTTAAAAAATAAAATAAAAGAAATAGAAGATGAATATGATTTTATTTTTATAGATTGTCCTCCTTCATTAGGAGTATTAACAATAAACGCACTAACTTCTGTAGAATCTGTTCTTATACCTATACAATGCGAATTTTACGCTTTAGAAGGTGTAGGTCAATTAATAAATACTGTGCAGTTAGTTAAGAAGTCATTAAATAAGAACCTAGAAATAGAAGGTGTAATAATGACTATGTATGATTATAGAACTAATTTAAGTAATGAAGTTTATGATGAAGTGAAAAACTTTTTTAAAGACAAGGTATACGATACAAAGATACCTAGAAATATAAGATTAGCAGAAGCACCGAGTTTTGGGCTTCCTATAATGTTATATGATGAGAAATGTAAAGGTGCTGATTCCTATAAATCCTTAACTAAGGAATTTTTAAGTAAGCAATAAGTAGGTGAGAAAAGTGAGTAAAAAATTTGCATTAGGTAAGGGATTAGGTGCATTAATCCCAGAAGATATAGATGTTAAAGAAGAAGCAGAAAAAAACTTAATTAATATAAACTTAATTAAAAGTAATGATGAGCAGCCTAGGAAAACATTTGATGATGAAAAAATAGCGGAATTAGCTCAATCTATAAAGGAACATGGAATAATTCAACCTATAATATTAAGTAAAAAAGATGATTATTACGTTATAGTTGCTGGTGAAAGAAGATGGAGAGCAGCTAAACTTTTAGGTTTAAAGGAAGTTCCTGCATTAGTTATGGATTTAAGTGAAAAAAGTATTTTAGAGGTTTCCTTAATTGAAAATATTCAAAGACAGGACTTGAATCCTATAGAAGAAGCTATAGCTTATAAAAAACTACTAACAGATTTTAATTTAACTCAAGAAGAATTAAGTAAGAGAATTGGAAAATCTAGAGTTTCTATAAGTAATACTATAAGATTAACTAATTTATGTGATACAGTTAAGCAATATCTAATTGATGAAGTGATTTCAGAAGGTCATGGAAGAGCTTTATTAGCAGTTACAGATGAGAAGTTACAATGTGAACTTGCTCAAAAGGTTATAGATGAGAGTCTTTCTGTAAGAGAATTAGAAAGATTAATTAAAAATATAAATGCAGGAAAAAAAGAAAGAGAAAGAAAAAGAGAGTTGGATCCTTATTATAAAGACATTACTGAAAGGCTACAAGATTATCTAGGTACAAAAGTAAATATAAGTAATAAAAATAATAAGGGAAAAATAGAAATTGAATATTATTCAAATGAAGATTTACAGAGAATATTAGAAATAATAAATTTATAATGTTTCACGTGAAACAATTAAGAAAAATATGTTTCACGTGAAACATATTTTTGAAAACACTTTAAGGAGGACATTAGAATGGAAAGCATAATGAATGTAATTAATGAATACTCATCATTTATTGTAATAGGCTTATTGATTATAACAATTTTACTTTTTCTAGTTGTAATATCACTATATAGTTCTATTAATAAATTAGAAAGAAAATACAGAAGACTTATGAGAGGCAGCAATAATAAGAATTTAGAGGAACTTATAAATTCTAAGCTTGAAGAAATAGATAAATCTATGGAGGCATCAGAAGAAGCATTAAGGAAATATGAAACTTTAAAGAATGAAATGAAGAGCTGTGTAAATAAGATAGCTATTATGAGATATAAGGCCTTTGAAGATGTAGGAAGTGATTTAAGTTTTTCAGTTGCAATTTTAGATTCTTATAATGATGGAATTATTTTAACAGGTATATATTCAAGACACGATAGTGTAACTTATGCTAAACCTGTAGATAAAGGAATCTCTAGATATGAACTTTCTGAGGAAGAAGCTTATGTTTTAAATGAGGCGATAAATAAGTAATTGGTATAGATAAATATAAATTAAGTCAAAAGGAGCTATTTCAAATTATTTTGAAGTTGCTCCTTTTAAGATTTAATTATATTAACTTTGAAAGGTAATATTATATTATTAAAGATTAGAGAGGTTGTTTGATATTATCTAATTTTAAAGCTGATAGGGCAAAGTGAAGTATCCCTTTATAAATTACTTCTGCTAAATTCATAACTACATACAGTCTAGTGTTTTGCAGTACTAGAAATTCAAACTTACCAGAAATATTTAC
>JAAYOT010000277.1 GCA_012520205.1 Clostridiales bacterium | reverse complement strand
CAAACTTCTTTCAGTTTTAAATTTAACTAATATTAAATTATTTGCTCTATGTACTGTAGGAACAATTTTAGTATTTGCAGTGTTTTATGGAATTGTATATTCCCTTACTGCCAGAGTTTACTATAAACTTGTAAGCTAATTAAAAGAAAAAAGTGCGAAACAATATTTTAAGTTCACAGTTCACAGGGCGCAGTTAAGGATGAAACTACTGCGTAGTTTCTGAAATTAATATTTCTTATAAGCTCTTTTAGAGCTTATATTTTTTTAAAATTCAGCATGGCTGAATTATTTCCTCAACTGTGAACCGTGAATTGTGCACTGTGCACTGATAAAATTGCTTCGCAATCTTAACCTATTACCTGTTATCTTTTTCCTTCCTCCTACTTCTTTTTGCTTGGCCTGTCTTGAGATTTCTCATTTCCGATTTTTATAAATTGCTGGGTTCTTCCCATATTATAAGCTAGCTTTATAATGTCCTTTTCTTCCTTAGTCATTTCACGGTCATACATTTTTTCAAACTGTTGAATTAGCTTATAATAATCTACTCTTATTTTAGGTTTTCTTGGTCTAGGCTTTACCTGATAGGGGTCATAGGTTTGTGGTTTAATTGAAGGATTGTATATCTTTTTAAATACTTCAGCTGTATAATGGGCATCATAAAAAGCATTATGAAATTCAAAGTTTATTGGAAGGCTTAGCTCCTCAACGGCATTTTGAAGGTTAAAAAGCTTTTGGATGGAAAGGCCAAAATGCTTAGAAACATAGGGCTGAATATTTATATACTTTCTAGGTAAAAGATCAGCATTTAATTCATGATAAAAAACATTTTTAAATAATTCTTTAATATCAGACATTCCCCAAATACAAAATATTGCCTTAGGATCATTTATAAAATGAATAAAATCCTTATAAACTTCCGAAAAAACTTTTTCTGAAATAACTTGTTCAGTAGTAATTCCTGTTAGCTCTTCTATAAAAGGGCAAACCTTTGAATAAATTGTTGGCTTAATATAACGATTATAGGTTCCCTTATTGTTAAGATTAGAATCTAATTTTACTGCACCAATTTGTATAATTTCAAAAGGATATTTAGACTTCTTCCCCTTTGAATCTAAGTATTTTAGCTCAGAAAAATCTTGATTAAATTCTAAATCTAAAACAATATAATGCATATTAGAGAACCCCTTACCTTTATAGTTAAATTTATTTTTATCTAAATTATATAATATTATTCATCGCCTAAAAGGTCTCTTAATGTAAGTAAACCGCGCATCATGCGAGGGAAGCCAACTGTTGGTGCTATTAATAGTATGGCATGCTCAATTTCTTCTCTTGTACAACCTGCCTTTAATGCCTTAAGGGTGTGAGTTCTTAATGCACGATCATATTGACAGCTTGCTGAAAGGGCTATTTTTATTAACCAGCGCATTTTTTCCTCTAGGGGTCCCCCTTTTGTATGAATTAGCTTTCCAAAGTTTGCGTAAGCTTCATAAATTTCACCATGATGTTTCATTAAGTATTCAAGGTTTTTTTCTGTTGATTCTATATTATCAATATAATTATCCATCATATGCACTCCTTTTTATAATCATAACAAGTTTATTATTTCCTATTATGCTAAAAATATGCGATTAAAATTATTTGAACAAATTAAATTGAAGAAATAGGAATATACAAGGATATTCTTTATGATGAATACAAATAATAAAATAATATTCGTATTATAACGATTGAAAAATAAAAATATAAAAATAATATTCGACTTTTGGGAAAAAGTATGTTATATTATTTATGAAAAGAAAATAATATAAAATTTATATAAAAACGGGGGGCATTATGAAAAAGAAATTAAGAGTTCTATTATCATCAGTATTAACAACAGTACTTTTATTAACAGGATGCGCAGGAGCAAGCAATGAAAATGAAACAGGGGCAAAAACAGAAGCTGGTTCAGAAGATTTAAAGGTAGGCTTTGTTTACGTAGGACCTATAACTGATAAGGGATATGTATATGCACATGATTTAGGTAGACAAGCTGTTGAAAATGAACTAGGCCTTGAAACTATTTATAAGGAAAATGTTAAGGAGGATAAAGCAGAAGTTAGGGCAGCTATCGATAATTTAGTTCAACAAGGGGCTAATGTAATTTTTACTACAAGTTTTGGATTTATGGATGCTACAGAAGAAGCAGCAGAGGATTATCCTGAAGTTATGTTTTTAAATTGTGCAGGCTATAAATCAAATGGAAGCAATTTTGTTAACTATTTTGGAAAAATGGAAGAACCAAGATACCTATCAGGTATAGCAGCAGGGCTTAAAACAGAAACAAACAAAATCGGATTTGTTGGAGCTTTCCCAATTCCAGAAGTTATTAGAGCAATTGATGCCTTTACTTTAGGGGTTCAATCAGTAAATCCCGATGCAGTTGTAAAAGTTACTTGGACAAATACCTGGTATGATCCAGCTAAGGAAAAGGAAGCAGCAAAAGCATTAATAGATGAAGGTGTGGATGTAATAGCTCAACATCAAAATTCAGCAGCAGCACAACAAGCAGCAGAAGAAGCTGGAATATATTCAATTGGATATAACCTTAGCATGAAAGAATATGCTCCAAAGGCATATATGACAGGAGCAGTTTGGAACTGGGGTGCTTATTATGTAGATGTAGTTAAGCAAATTCAAGAAGGTACTTGGAAGGCTGAAAACTATTTAGGTGGATTAAAAGATGGCGTTGTAGGAATAGATGAACTAAGTGAAAATGCACCAGCAGAAGCTAAAGATTTAATTAATGAAGCTAAGGCTAAGATAGAAGCAGGTGAATTAAACATATTTGAAGGTCTAATAAAGGATCAAACTGGAGCAGTTAGGGTAGAAGAAGGACAAATTTTAACAGATGAAGAAATGCTACAAATTGACTACTTGATTGAGGGAGTAGAAGGTGTAATTGAACAATAGTATTAGGGGGAAAAATGAATACTAAGGGAATTAAAGTTGAAAATATTACAAAGACTTTTGGGAAGATAATTGCAAATAAAAATGTAAATTTTGAAGCAAAACCAGGAGAAATTCACTGTCTCTTAGGAGAAAATGGTGCTGGGAAAAGCACATTAATGAGCATTTTATCAGGAGTTTATACTCCTGATAACGGCTCTATTTTTGTAGAAGGCAAAAAAGTTAAATTTAATTCTCCGAGGGACTCAATAAAGCATGGTATAGGAATGGTATACCAACATTTTAAATTAATTGAGTCAATGACTGCTCTTCAAAATATTTTATTAGGAAATAGCAGAGGTATATTTTCAAAAACTAAGGAAAAACAAAAAGAAATTAAAGAAATAATTGATAAATATGGTTTTGATGTTGATTTAAATAAACTTGTTTCTAATATGTCCGTTGGTGAAAAGGAAAATCTTGAAATATTAAAGGTTGTATATAGGGGAGCAAGAGTGCTAGTTCTTGATGAACCTACAGCAGTATTTACACCTCAAGAGACAGAAAAGCTATTTTCTGTTATGAAAAAAATGAAAGAAGATGGGTGTGCAATTATTTTTATAACTCATAAGCTAGATGAGGTTATGGAAGTTGCTGATAGAATTACTATATTAAGAAAAGGAGAAACTGTTGCAACTATAAGTAAAGATAAGGCTAATCCTCAAATATTAACTGAATTAATGGTAGGTAGAAAAGTTGATCTTTCAATTAAGTCAGTAAAACCGAAATTAGGAAGAGAAATATTAAAAGTAGAAAATTTAAAGGTGAAGAATAAGGAAGCCTTAGATGCAGTTAAAGGAATTTCATTTAGTATTAAAGAGGGTGAAGTTCTTGGTATAGCTGGAATCACTGGAAGTGGACAAAAGGAATTATGTGAAGCTGTAGCAGGAATTATTCCTGTAGAGGCTGGAAAGATATTTTTTGAAAATAAAGATATTACAAATATAGATTCATCAAAGTATTTCAAAGAAGATATTAAGCTAAGTTATATTCCGGAAGATAGACTGGGTATGGGGCTAGTTGGCGATATGGGAATTGCTGATAATTTACTTCTTAAGAGTTATAAGAAACAAAAGGGATTATTTATAAATAAAAAGTCTTCTAAAGATGAAGCTAATTCCTTAGTAAAGGATCTAGGTGTAAAAACTGAAGGAATTGAATATCCAATAAAATATATGTCAGGTGGTAATATTCAAAAGGTATTACTTGGAAGGGAGTTAAATTCTAATCCTAAGCTGATAATTATGGCATATCCAGTAAGAGGGTTAGATATTAGAACTTGTTATGCAATATATGACCTTGTTATAAGGGAAAAACAAAAGGGAAGCGCAATTCTATTTATTGGGGAAGACCTAGATGTACTTATGGAAATAAGTGATAGGATTATGGTTATGTATTCAGGTGAAGTAACTGGAATTATAGAATCTGAAAAGGCAACAAGAGAAAACATAGGATTAATGATGATGGGTAGGAAGGATATAGGTGAAGAATATGTCAATGAGGTTTGTTAAGCGAGTTGAGACAAATAAAAAACAACAAGTAATCACATCAATTATAGCTATAATTTTATCACTGGCTGCTTCAAGTATATTTTTACTAGCTTTAAAACTTAATCCTATAGAAGTTTATGGGGCAATGATAAAGGGGGCACTTGGAAATAAAATTAGTTTTAGACAAACTATTGTTGAAGCAATCCCATTAGCAATAACTGGATTAGGAATAGCAGTTGCATTTAAAATGAATTACTCCAATATTGGAGGAGAAGGGCAAATTATAATGGGAGCTTTTGGGGCAGCTCTTATAGCTTTAAAACTTCCAAATCTTTCACAACCATTGATGCTTACAATGATGTTTTTAAGTGGAATGTTCTTTGCAGGTCTTTGGGCTTTTATTCCTGGATATTTAAAGATTAAATGGAAAGTAAGCGAAGCAATAACTACCTTAATGATGAACTATATTGCCTTAAAATTTGTTGCATATTTGCAGTATGGTCCATGGAAGGATAAAAGTGCCCTTGGCTTTCCTAAAATAGCAAACTTCGGTGATAATGCTATACTGCCAAGGGTTTTTAATATAAATATTGGATGGATAATTGCTATAGTTCTTTCAATTATGGTTTATGTATTTTTAAATAAAACTAAAAAAGGTTTTGAAATATCGGTTATAGGAAAGGGAGAAAATACCGCTAAATATGCAGGAATAAATATAAAAATGACTATGGTACAAGCAATAGTTATAAGCGGAATAGTTTGCGGAATAAGTGGAGTAGTGCAAGCCTCTGGTGTTAGTGAAACCTTATCAGTAGAAGTATCTGGAGGTGTAGGGTATACTGCAATAATAATTGCCTGCTTAGCAAAATACAATCCTTATATGATTACATTAGTTTCTTTACTCTTTGCTACTCTTGTACAGGGAGGAACTTATATTCAAACTACTTATAATGTTCCAGATTCAGTAGCTCTTATTATACAAGCAATGATCTTGTTCTTTGTACTTGGTGGTGAGATATTTACAAATTATAAAATTGTAGTTAAAAACCCTTCTCTTAATAAGGAAGAGAAGCCAGTAGTTCAGGAGGTAGCATAAATGGAATGGATAACTAATTTTCTTGCAGCAGCAGTAGTAGCAGGAACACCTCTTTTATTTGCAACTTTAGGAGAAATAATAACAGAAAAGGCTGGAAATCTTAACTTAGGGGTAGAAGGTATGATGTTAATGGGATCAGTAATAGGATTTATTGTAGGAGTAAGGACTGAAAATGCAGGAATGGCCTTATTAGCAGCTATGGCAACAGGGGCCCTTGGAGCTCTTATATATGCATTTTTAACAGTTACATTAAAGGCTAATCAAAATGTTACGGGACTTACATTAACTATTTTCGGTAGTGGTTTTTCTAGTTTTGTTGGTAGATCAGTAGTGGGACAATCTACTCCTGAAAGTATAAAGACTTTTTTTGCTCCTATTGAAATACCCCTATTATCAAAATTGCCTATATTGGGTAAGGCCTTATTTAGTCAGGATATGTTTATATATATGGGTTATATTTGTGCTATTATCCTAACCATTTATTTGTATAAGACAAATATAGGATTAAATTTAAAAGCAGTAGGGGAAAATCCATCAGCAGCAGCCTCAGCAAGTATAAATATAGATTTGTACAAATATATTCATATATTACTTGGAGGAGCTTTATGTGGCCTGGGAGGAGCCTATCTTTCCTTAGTATATGTTCCAGCCTGGCAGGAAAATATAACAGCCGGAAGAGGGTGGATTGCTGTTGCATTAGTGGTTTTTGCAGCTTGGAATCCTACAAAAGCAATTATAGGAGCTTATTTATTTGGAGGTTTAGACATAATAAGATTTAGAATAACAGACACATTTATTTCAATATATTTTATGGATATGATTCCTTATCTTGTAACAATAGCTATACTTGTTTTTATAGGAATAAAGAAATCAACCAAAAATGCACCACCAAAGTCCTTAGGGATACCATATTTTAGAGAAGAAAGATAGAAGTGATTAAGAAGAAAGATCTCCGTTTATTAGGAACGGGGGTTCCATTATTAGCGGTTATTTTAGAAATTATTGGTTCAGGAATAATATGGAACCTAAAAAAGGAAGCTATTGATTGTTCATTCAATAACTTCCTTTTTTGTATTTAAAAAATTATATTCTTCTATGCCGAAATATAAAGAATTATGTTATAATAACGAATGAAGTAATAAAAAACTCGTATAAAGTCGGTAATATGGTCCGAAAGTTTCTACCTGCTAACCGTAAAGTAGCAGACTACGGGGTACTATGTATTTAGTTAGTAGTATATATTTTTATATCTACTTATGCTGGATATGGACGCCTCAATTTGTATTGGGGTGTTTTTATTTTCTAGCCAATTATAAGATTTAAGTAGAAATACATAATCCTTAAAAATCAAGAACAAAGAACTTTCTTCCATATTATCAAGTAAAATTAAAATATAATATTCGTATTTTAACGATTGAAAAATAAATTTTTTGAAAAAATGTTCGACTTTTTCAAAAATGTGTTATTATATATTTACAAAATAAAAAAATGAAGTTGATAAAGGGAGATTAATTATGGAAAGTTCTATTGTTAATAAAAAGGTTATAGTAAATGGAAATGAATCATCAATATACGAATTAAATGGAAAACCAAGATTTATTAAAGCTTTTCCATTAGCATTACAACATGTTATGGCAATGTTAGTTGGAAATATAACACCACCTATATTAATAGCTCAGTTATTGGGATTACCAGAAAGCGATAGAATCCTTCTAATGCAGGCTGCTATGTTGATTGGTGGAATAACTACATTAATGCAGTTATATGCCTTTTATGGTTTTGGAATGGGATTGCCAAATGTAATGGGGGTTGCCTTTGCATATATGCCTATTTTATCAGCAATAGGCTTAACTTACGGAATAGATGCTATATTTGGATCTCAGTTAGTGGCTGGATTTGCTTCAATAATACTTGGAGCCTTGATGGGTAAGATAAGAAAGTATTTTCCACCAATAGTTAGTGGGACTGTGGTTCTGAGCATAGGATTATCTCTATATAATACTGCAATAAATTATATGGCAGGAGGAAGTGCTCAGGCTGAAGATTTTGGATTACCAAAGTATTGGATTATTGCTTTAATTGTACTAGCTGTAACTCTTGCCTGTAACTTTTATGGAAAAGGGGCAATCAAAGTATCAGGAATGTTAATTGGAATAACAGTTGGATATATAATTTCTCTTTTCTATGGAGATATGATTAATTTTGAAAATGTAAAAAACTCATCTTGGGTTGCAATGCCGCAATTCTTTAAATGGGGATTTGAGTTTAATATATCAGCAATAATTTCTATGATTTTAATGTATATAGTACAAGCTGTTCAATCTATTGGAGATGTTTCAGCTACTGCTATTGGTGCATTTAATCGTGAAGCTACTGATAAGGAATTAGGTGGAGCGATTAAGGGACAAGGAATTTGTGGAATGATTGGTGCTTGTATTGGGGGACTACCAACGGACCCTTATAGCCAAAACGTAGGTCTAATTATTACAACAAAGGCCATATCAAAAAGAATTTTTGCCATTGTTGGTATAATTATGATTTTAGCAGGATTATCTCCTAAAATTGGAGCTATAATGACTACAATTCCTTATCCTGTACTTGGAGGAGCTACTATTACAGTATTTGCGGCTATAACTATGTCAGGTCTTGAGTTAATATGTGAACAGCCATTAAATTATCGTAATAAGATGATTGTTGGAATTGCATTAGCTTTAGGTCTAGGTATTAGTTCAGCATCAAATTCATTACAGTTCTTCCCTGTAGATATACAAAATATTATAGGTAAATCACCAATAGTTCTTTCATTTATAGTAGCATTTGTTTTAAATATAATAGTACCAGAAGAAAAAAAGGAAGAATAATTAACGTAATTATGAGGAGGACATTCTAGTGTTTACAATACAAAGATTAGTACAACCTGAAACTATTGAAGAAGCATATAAAATTTTAACAGAAAAAAAATTAAATACTGTATTAGGCGGAACTTGTTTTTTAAGAATGGGTTCTAAGAGAATAGGTACAGCAATAGACCTTTCAAAGCTTAATTTAGATTATATAAAAGAAGATGAAGAATATATAGAAATTGGGGCTATGGCTACTTTTAGAGATATAGAAACAAGTAGTGTCTTAAATGAAAATTTCAATGGTGTATTACCTAAGTCTGTAGAAAGTATTATAGGTGTCCAATTTAGAAATATTGTTACAGTAGGTGCTTCTATTTTTTCAAAGTATGGATTTTCAGATTTAATTACTGGATTCCTAGCTTTAGACACAGAGGTTGAATTATGTGGTGCAGGAAGAATGTCCTTGGAAGAATTTTTACAAGCGCCTTATAAAAAGGACTTATTAACTAGAGTATTTATAAAGAAAAACAACAGGCTAGCCTCCTTTAAAGACTTTAGAAATTCAGTAAGTGATTTTTCACTAGTAAATGTAGCTGTTTCTAAGTTAGATAATGATTGGAAGATAGTTGTAGGTGCAAAGCCTAGAGGGGCTGAAATTGCAGTAAATGCTTCTAAAAAACTTTCAGAAGGACATATAGATGAAGAAAAAATAGAAGAAGTAGTAAATATGGCTGTAGAAGAATTAAGATTCGGAA
Organism: Clostridiales bacterium; assembly: GCA_012520205.1. GTDB lineage: Bacteria > Bacillota > Clostridia > Clostridiales > Clostridiaceae > Clostridium. The sequence goes on along the minus strand of JAAYOT010000277.1, from coordinate 3,774 downwards.
CAAATATGAGAGCAACTAAAGAATATAGAATAGCTTTAAGTAAAGTTTTAATTAAAAGAGCTATTATGGAGGTTTTAGAATGCAAATAGAATTTACTTTAAATAATAAAAAAGTTAAATTTGAAATAAATGGAGATGAATATTTAGCAGATGTTTTAAGAAAAAATGGTTATTTAAGCATAAGAAAAGGATGCAATACTAGTAGCTGTGGACTTTGCAGTGTATGGATAGATAAAAAACCAGTATTATCATGTTCCTTCTTAGCAGTAAGAGCTAATGGCAGAAACGTAACAACAATAGAAGGTGTTCAAGAAGAAGCGGATAAATTTGCAAAACTTGTTGTAGCAGAAGGTGCTGATCAATGTGGTTTCTGCAGCCCTGGTTTCATAATGACTGTCCTTGCTATGAAAAATGAACTTGTAAATCCTACAGATGAGGAAATAAAAAATTATTTAACTGGAAATCTATGTAGATGTACAGGTTATATGGGACAATTAAGAGCAGTTAAAAAGTATCTGGAGGTAATGTAATTTATGAAAGTAGTAGGTAAAGGAATTCCAAAAAGTGATGGAATGGCAATTGTAACAGGTAAGCCTGTTTATACAGAAGACTTAGTAGTTCAAAATGCTTTAACAATTAAAATCCTTAGAAGTCCTCACGCTTTCGCAAAAATTAAGTCTATAGATACATCAAGGGCAGAAAAAATAGATGGTGTAGAGTGCATTCTTACCTATAAAGATGTACCAAATATAAGATTTACATTAGCAGGCCAGTCTTATCCAGAGGTATCTGCTTACGATAGATTAATATTAGAACCAATTGTGAGATACGTAGGGGATGAAGTTGCAATTATAGCTGCTGTTGATGAAAAGACAGCATTAAAGGCAATGAAACTTATAAAGGTTGAATATGAGGTTTTCGAACCTGTATTGGATTTTGAAAAGGCAGAAGATAATAAAATTATTATTCACCCAGAAGATGATGTCTTCTGTAATTTTGAAATGGGATTTGATAACAAAAGAAATATAGCTTCTTATAACAAAATAGAAGTTGGAGATGTAGAAAAGGAATTAGAAGATTGTGATGTTGTAATTGAAGAAACATACTACACTCAAGCTCAAGCCCATTGTATGATGGAAACCTATCGTTCCTTTAATTACTTAGACCATATGGGAAGACTTGTGGTTGTATCTTCAACGCAAATTCCTTTCCATGTTAGAAGACAGCTGGCAAGGGCCTTAGATATACCAGTAAGCAGAATAAGAGTGGTTAAACCAAGAATAGGTGGAGGTTTTGGTGGAAAGCAAACAGCTGCAACAGAAATATTCTCAGCTATTGTTACTTTAAAAACAGGAAAACCTTCCATGTTAATCTATGATAGAACGGAAACCTTTGAATCCACAAATACTCGTCACCCAATGAGAATAAGAGTAAAAATGGGTGCAGATAAAGATGGTTATATAAAAGCTATAGATTTAGAAGCTTTATCAGATAGTGGAGCTTATGGAGAGCATGCTCCAACAGTTACTGGAGCAGTATCACAAAAAACCCTTCCATTATATAATAAAACAAATGCTATAAGATTTGTTGGAAAATCAGTATATACAAATAGAACTACAACAGGTGCTTTTAGAGGATATGGAGCAAGTCAAGGTACTTTTGCTGTAGAATCAGCAGTTAATAAATTAGCAGCTAAATTAAATATGGATCCTACAGAAATTAGATTGAAAAACCTAATAAAAGAAGGGGAAACATCATTAATTCATCCAGATGAAAAATTAGGTAGTTCTACATTACATAAATGTATTGAAAAGGGTAAAAAGTTAATTGGTTGGGATGAAAAATATCCAAGTAAAGAAATTGGAAATAATAAGGTTAGGGCTGTAGGAATGGCAGTAACTATGCAAGGATCTGGAGTTGCAAATGTTGATACTTCGGCTGCTGAAGTAAGACTTGGAGATAGCGGAAGTTACACACTTCTTATAGGTTCAACAGATATGGGAACGGGAAGTGATACTATACTTGCTCAAATGGCAGCAGAAGTACTTGAAACTACTGTAGATAATATTGTTGTGTACGCAGCAGATACAGATGCTTCTCCTTTTGATCCAGGTTCCTATGCTTCCAGTACTACCTATGTTACAGGAATGGCAGTAGTAAAGGCTGCAGAAAACTTAAGAAAGCAAATGATAGAAAATGCTGCTAAAGTATTTGAAGTTACACCAGAAGAGGTAATACTAGAGGAAGACATGCTAAAGACTTCAGATGGAAGTAAGACCTTAACTGTGAAAAAGCTAGCTGAAACATCAGTTTTAGGAGCTGGAAGATTGCAGTTAGTTGGTACTGCAACTTATGGAAGTAAGGTATCTCCACCACCATTTGTAGCAGGTTTTGCGGAAATAGAGTTAGATAAGTTTACAGGAAAATATGAGATTATAGATTATGTAGCTGTAGTTGATTGTGGAACTATAATAAATCCAAACCTAGTAAGAATCCAAACAGAGGGTGGAATAGTACAAGGAATTGGAATGGCAATGTACGAAGATGTAAAATATAGTGAAACAGGAAAGCTACAAAGTAATTCTTTTATGCAATATAAAATTCCTACAAGAAGAGATGTTGGAAATATAATAGCAGATTTTGTTCCTAGTTTTGAGCCTACAGGACCTTTTGGAGCAAAATCTATAGGGGAAGTTGTTTTAAATACACCTCCACCAGCTATCCAAAATGCAGTATATAATGCAGTTGGTGTTAACATAACAAGCTTACCAATAACACCTGAAAAAGTATTTATGGCAATGAATACATCCCTTAGATAAAAGTGAGAATAAAACTTCTTAAGAGTTAAGTCCTTAAGAAGTTTTATTTTTTTAATTCAAATAATAGCTATGAAACTTAATTTTTTTAACTCTAATCTTCGAAAATACTTGAAAATTAGTCAAATGAACTTTATTATATTAAGATATAGAAACTTTAGAATTTTAAGGAAAATAAGAATACTAATGTAAAACTAAAAATTATACACGAAAGAGGTGAACAAAGAATGGACAAGGTTGATTTAAAATTAGTTAAGCTGTTACAAGAAAATTCAAGATATTCACTTAAACATTTAGCAGAGAAAGTATATTTATCTACTCCAGCTGTTTCTTCACGTATTTTAAAATTAGAGGAAGAGGGAGTTATTACTGGATATACTGCGCAAATTGATTATTTAAAATTAGGATATAATATTAAGGCCTTTATAAATTTAAAAATGACTCCTCAGCAAAAGCCGGAGTTTTATCCTTTTATAGAAGCATGTCCTAATGTTGTTGAATGTAATTGTGTAACGGGAGCTTACTCTATGCTTATAGAAGTTATCTTTCGTACAACTATGGAATTAGATGAATTTATTGGGGTGCTGCAAAGATTTGGAGATACAGAAACTCAAATTGTATTTTCCACACCTGTTGAACATAGGGGAATTGATATATCCACATAAAAATGCTGTGTATGGTGTTTGTCCCCAAATACCATACACAGCTATTATTTAAATTAAATCATTATAAAAATTATAATTTATGAAGATTCACAGCCATAGGACCTTTTTCTCCTTCTTGAATATCAAAAGTTACACTTTCTCCTTCGTGTAAATCTTTATCTGGACCCTTTGCTTGAATTTGTGAATGATGAACAAATACATCATTTCCATTATCGCAGGATATAAATCCATATCCTTTTTCTGCATTATACCACTTAACGATACCAGTTATATTAGCCATTTTTCTAACCTCCT
>JAAYOT010000276.1 GCA_012520205.1 Clostridiales bacterium | reverse complement strand
ATTCTTCTTTCAATTTCATTTATATTAAAATTTAATAAGGTGTCATTAAGCAAAGATGCTGCCTCGCAAGAATAATCTACTAATTCAGATAACATTTCAAAATAATCATTTCCTTTTTTACCTGCCATATAAAACTTACCTCTTTCTTATTTAATTTTATATATTTAAACACTTAAAAAATTCCAATAAAAAATTTCACCATTAAATATCCTATAAGACCACAGCCTGGAAAGGTAAGTATCCATGTCCAAATCATTTCACTAACAACAGACCAATTGACGGAGCTTAGTCTCTTTGCTGCTCCTACCCCCATAATTGAAGTAGTCTTTGTATGTGTAGTACTTACAGGTATTCCTGTTACTGAAGAAATAAGAAGGCATCCTGCAGCAGCTAAGTCAGCAGAAAACCCTTGATATTGTTTTAATTTAACCATATCCATACCAACAGCTTTAATAATCCTGTATCCTCCTATAGATGTTCCCAAGCCCATCACTAGCGAACAAAGAATCATAAGCCAAATTGGAATAACAAAGCTTTCAACAGATGCTTGTCCATTAGCTAAGAAAATTCCCAGCATAAATACTCCCATAAACTTTTGCCCATCCTGGGCTCCATGCATAAATGCCATTGCTGCAGTTCCACTAATTTGAGCTCCCCTGAAAAATCCATTAGTTTTTCTTCTATCGAACCCTCTAAAAATTAATTCTACTAATTTTACTGTAATCCACCCCATAGAAAAACCAAGAACTGTAGACAGTAATAGACCATATATTACCTTAATCCATTCTCCCCCATTTATTCCTCTTAGACCACCTTGAAGAGCAATAGCAGCACCTGATAATCCGGCAATTAAGGCATGGCTTTCACTTGTAGGAATTCCAAAATACCATGCTGTAGTTGCCCAAACTACAATTGCAAATAATGCTGCACATAAAGCAACTAATGCATTATGAGGATTTCCTCCAAAATCAACCATATTATATATGGTTTGTGCTACATTAGCATTAATTATAGTCATAAAAAAAACACCTAAAAAATTAAAAACAGCTGCCATTAATATGGCAGGACCAGGCTTCATTGCTCTAGTAGAAACACAGGTAGCAATAGCATTAGGCGCATCTGTCCAACCATTCACTAATATTACACCCAAGGTAAGGGCTACTGTTATTAATAATGCAGGCTTATCTACTATTTGGTTTATAAATTCAGAAAATGAAATAGTCATTTAATATCCCCTTTCACAATAGATTTGTATTTACTGAAATTTATATTAGTAATGTTATTTCTTAACCTACTTCATAATATATTTACTCCTTATATCATTAAATAATGTTACAAAATTTAAATTTTTATTTCTAAAGCAGGCTATAGCAAAAATTAAATTATATCTACTTCCAATAAATTTATATATTACTATTATTTTAATAATTTGATATAATTATTTACATATATTATTAATAAAATATCTTAAAGTAATTATAATAAATAATATTATTGTTAATTCATTTAATATACAAGAAAGTGAGTTTGATAAAAATTGAGAGTTTTTATAGCCATAGAATTTGGAGAAGCTCCTCAGCCTTTAATTGAAAAAATTAAGAAATGTATTGATGAAACTGCTTCTAATCAAAATAACTTTCAATTATACTTTAATAAAATAGGTAACTTCCCAAGGGGGAATAAGTCAATAATTTGGATTGGATTAAAAGAGGATGACAAACTAAATACCTTATATAAAAACATTGAAAATGAGCTTGAAAAGGTTAATATTAAAAAAGAGGAAAGAAAATTTACTCCTCATATTACACTTGGAAGACAAATAGTTCTTAATGAAGATTTTAATAAATTAAGGGAAGAAATCTCTGTGGAAAGTTTGCCAATTTTAGTAGACAAAATTTCTCTAATGGAAAGTACTAGAATAAATGGAGAACTCAAATATATTCCAATTTATATAAAAGAATTAAAATAAAGCATGCAGGTGATTATCTGCATGCTTTATTTTACAAGAAGGGTGCTTTCATCATTCCATCTAATCTCAGGCTTTATTTCCTTAATATCATTAACTAACTTAAATAAAGCTACATCTTTTTCTTTGCATTCTAACATAATATCAACATCTTTATTGAATTTCTTTAAAGTATCAATAAAGCTTATAAAATCATAGGGATTAATAAAATCTGCATGCTTTCTATCTACCCTTCCCTCAAGATTTTCATTTTTAGGTGAAGAAAAATGCATTTTAGGTGGAAGAGCTTCATCCCTCCAAGTGCTCAATATATCTTCTAAAAGATTTTCAATATTTTCTCCATTATTATTACAGTTATGATGATGAATATCTAAAACCATTGGAATATTTAAACCTTTACATAATTCTAAGGTTTCTTTAGCTGTATAAGTTTTATCATCGTTTTCTATAATTAAGCGTTCTTTAAGCTCTTTAGGAAACTTACTAAAATTATTTATAAACCTCTCTAATGCTGCTTCCTTTCCACCGGTGGCTCCTCCAACATGAATTACCATTTTTCCTTCCTTATAATTCATATCTTCAAACCATTCTACTTGTCTCATTAAATTTATTAAAGTATTTTCTACTACTTTAGGATTATTACTGTTAATAACATTAAATTCATCTGGATGAGTATCTACCCTCATATCAGCTTCCTTAATGAGCTTACCTATATATTCAAAATCCTTTTTAAATAATTCTCTATGCCCCCAATATCCAACTTCAGGATGAGTTACAAGAGGCATTAAAGCAGAAGTTATTCTGTAAAAATGTATATCATTTTTTATATTATATTTTAATATTTCCTCCAAGGCCTTTAAATTTGACAAGCCTACAGTTTTTAATTTTTCTAACTTTTTTTCATCGGATAAAAGCTTATTATAATTAGTATAAGTTACTGTACTAGAACTTGTAATCTTCTTCCCTAATACATTTGAAATTGCTACATACCCAAGTCGTATTCTCATAATTATTCTCCCATCTAAAAATCTTAATAAAAATAGTATGTCCATATAAATTTAGAGTAAACATAAAAATAAGAACCTATAAAAAAGTTCTATACTTCTTTATAGGTTCCTTATATACACTATACATATTTACCTTTTAATATTAAGCTATACTTTTATTTACCCTTAATTCCTCGCCTGCTTTTTTTCTTTCTGCAAAATCAGCAACTGCAGTAAATAATACATCTGTAGATGAGTTTATTGCAGTTTCACAAGAATCCTGTACAACTCCTATTATAAAACCTACTCCAACTACTTGCATAGCAATATCATTTGATATTCCAAATAAGCTACATGCTAGCGGTATTAAAAGTAAAGAACCACCTGAAACTCCTGAAGCTCCACAAGCTGATACAGTAGCTAATATACTTAATATAAATGCAGTTGGTAAATCTACATTAATTCCTAAAGTATGAGCTGCAGCTAAAGATAAAACTGAAATTGTAATAGATGCTCCAGCCATGTTGATAGTAGCTCCTAGTGGAATTGATACAGAATAAGTATCTTTATTTAAGCCAAGTCTTTTACATAGTTCCATATTTACAGGAATATTAGCAGCTGAACTACGTGTAAAGAAGGCTGTAATTCCACTTTCTTTTAAACATTTTAAAACAAGCGGATATGGATTTTCTCTTAAGTATACATATACAATAAGTGGATTAATAATCAATGCTAATACGGCCATTGACCCAACTAAAACAGCAAGTAATTTTCCGTAGCTTACAAAGGCTTCTAAACCATTTGTTGCAATTGCATCAAAAACAAGTCCCATAATTCCTAGTGGTGCAAAATTAATTACCCATCCAACAATTTTAGATAATGCATCTGCAACATTGCTTATCATTGTTTTTGTTGATTCACTAGCATTTTTTAAGCCTACTCCAAGTAAAACAGCCCAGGATAATATTCCTACGTAGTTAGCATTGATTAAAGCATTTACTGGGTTATCTACAATATTCATTAACAAGGCTTTTATAACTTCTATAATTCCGCCTGGTGCTGCTAAATTTTCTGTTCCTCCAGTTAGAGTTAATTCAACTGGAAAAAGAAAACTAGCTGTTACTCCTGATAGTCCCCCTGCAAATGTTCCTATAATATAAAGGAAAATAATGGACCTCATATTAGTCTTTTGACCCTTTTTTTGCTGACAAATAGCTGATGTTACTAAGAATAGTACCAGCATTGGTGCTGCTGCTTTTAATGCACCAACAAATAAAGATCCAAGAATTACAACGGCTTTTGCCTGTTCTGGAACAGTTAATGCTAGAATTACTCCAACAATTAAACCTACAATTATCTTTTTTACTATACTAATATTATTTAATTTAATAATTAGATTTTTCACTTCATTGCCCCCTTAATTACTTCGCATTATTAATATTATTTCTACATTATAAAATATGTGCTTACCCCAATTTAACACTTTATTATGATAATGTATAATTTAAAATAGTTTATCATAAATTCGGGAAAATTGGAATTGGATATTAATGTTTTTTCAATTTTATCTAATTATAAAAATTCAGCCCTAGGTAAACGTTCCCTAATGATAAATTGATAATTTTTCTTCAAATTAAAATACAAAATGTATTATAGAGTAAGTTTTCAGCTTTCTAAAAACTTACTCCACACTAACTTTAACTCCACACTCCACACTAGACCTAGCTCCACACTGGTAAGCTTATTCTTCAAACTGGCTATTATAAAGCTCTGCATAGAATCCACCTTTTTCAAGTAATTCTACATGATTACCGCTTTCAACAATATCTCCATCTCTCATAACTAAAATTAAATCTGCATTTTTAATTGTAGATAATCTATGGGCTATAACAAAGGAAGTTCTTCCTACTGTAAGTTGATCCATAGCTTCTTGAATTAATACTTCTGTTCTTGTATCAACGGAACTTGTAGCTTCATCAAGTATTAATAGAGGTGCATTTTCCACCATGGCTCTTGCAATTGTTATAAGCTGCTTTTGGCCCGCTGAAAGGTTGGCCTTATCATTTAATATGGTGTCATAGCCCTGAGGCAGTGTTTTTATAAAGTGGTGAATTCCAACTGCCTTACAAGCTTTAATTACTTCTTCGTCAGTTACGCCTTTTTTGCTGTAGATTATGTTTTCTTTTATAGTTCCTTCAAATAACCAAGTATCTTGAAGAACCATACAGAATAAGTCATGAACATTTTCCCTTGTTATTGATTTTGTATCTACTCCATCAATTAAAATTTGCCCATCATTTACTTCATAGAATCTCATAAGTAAATTAACTATAGTAGTTTTACCAGCACCTGTAGGTCCAACTATAGCAACCTTTTGTCCCGCCTTAGCCTTAACTGAAAAATCTTTAATTATAATTTTATCAGGAGTATAGCCAAATTTAACATTTTTAAATTCAACATCACCTTTAACATTTGTAAGGGTTTTAGTTTTATGATCTTCATTTTCTAATTCTTCTACTTCTAAGAATTCAAATACCCTTTCACTAGCAGCTGCTGTTGATTGAAGGCTTGTTGCTGCTTGAGCCATTTGTGATAATGGTTGTGTGAATAATCTTACATATATCATAAAGGCAACAATTACACCAAAGGATATATGACCATTAAAGGCAAGAATTGCTCCAGTTACACAAACTGCCACATATCCAAAGTTACCTACAAAGCCCATAATAGGCATCATAAGTCCTGATAAAAATTGTGACTTCCAAGCGCTATCATAAAGCTTAGTATTTATATTTTCAAAAATTTTAACTGCTTCTTTTTCTCCATTGTAGGCCTTAACTATATTATGAGCTGAATATATTTCTTCTATATGTCCATTTAGTTTTCCAAGTTCCTCTTGCTGCAATTTAAAATATTTTTGAGACTTACCCATTATTACCATCATTAATATAAATCCAATTATTGTTGCTACTATTGCTACTACTGTCATTAAAACATTAGTTTTTAGCATCATAAATAAGGATCCAAAGAATAGAGCAATTGCTGCAACTAAAGTTCCAATACTTTGATTCATACTTTGTGCTATTGTATCAACATCATTAGTAATACGGCTTAATATATCTCCATGACTAGTACCATCAAAATATTTTAAAGGAACCTTATTTATTTTGCTTGATATATCATCACGTAAATTCTTAGATATTTTTTGCGTTATAGTTGCCATTATGAAATTTTGGAAGAATGACAATAGAAAACTTGATACATAAAAAATAACTAAGGTCATTCCTATTCTATAAACTTCATCTAAATCTATTCCTGTTATTATGCCTTTTGCTATAACATCTGTAATTTCACTTAATTTATCTGGTCCAATAATTGTAAATATTGCCCCTGCAATTGCAAATATAAAGGCTATAATTACAAAGGGTATATATGCTTTTGAATAATTTATAAGTTTTGCCCAAGTCTTTTTAAATTCCTTAGGCTTTTCAACAACTCTTCCACCATGGGGGCCATTCCCACCATGCCTAGTAGCTGATCTTCTTTCATTTCTTTTACTCATTTTCAAGCTCCTCCTTTGAAAGTTGTGAATATGCTATTTCTTTATAGACTTCACAAGTTTTTAGAAGATCTTTATGTTTTCCTATTCCAACAATTTTACCTTCCTCTAATACAAGGATCTTATCTGCATCCTTTATTGTTCCTATTCTTTGAGCAACAATAAGCTTAGTTGCATCCTTTGTTTCCTTATTTAAAATTGATCTTAATACTCTATCGGTTTTATAGTCTAAAGCTGAGAAGGAATCATCAAAAATATAAATTTCTGGATTTTTATATACTGCTCTAGCAATAGATAATCTTTGTTTTTGTCCACCAGAGAAGTTAGTTCCGCCTTGGGCTACTTCTCCCTCATAAGTCTTATCTAACTTTTCAACAAACTCTTTCCCTTGTGCTATTTCAACAGCTCTTTTAACTGCTTCCATATCTTTATCTTCTTTTCCATTATCGCCATAAGCCACATTTGAAGTAATTGTTCCACTAAACATAAGGGCCTTTTGAGATACATAACCAATTTTGTTAGTTAAGAAATTTTTATCATAGTCTTTTACATTAATTCCATCAACTAAAACTTCTCCCTTGGTTACATCATAGAATCTTGGAATTAAATTAACTAATGATGTTTTACCACTTCCTGTTGAACCAATAATAGCAACAGTTTCACCCTTCTTGGCAGTAAAACTTATATTTTCTAAAACATATTCAGAATCTTCACTGGCATCTGGATATTTAAAACTAACATTTCTAAATTCTATTTCTCCAGTTTTAGTAGAATTTCTTTCCTTTACTTTTCCATTTTTAATTGATAGCTTTGTGTTTAAAACTTCATTAATACGCTTTGCAGATACTTGCGCCCTTGGTAACATAATAAAAACAATTATTAACATCATAAAGGACATTACAACTTGGATGGCATAAGATGAAAATACTATCATGTCACTGAATACTGTTACCTTATCCATAAGTCCTGCTTCATTTATTAAATAGGCTCCTATCCAATAGATAGATAAACTAAGACCATTCATTATTATAGTGATACTTGGGAACATAATCCCCATAACTCTACTTGTAAATAAATGATTGCTTGTAAGCTCATGATTTGCTTTTTCAAATTTCTCTTCTTGGTATTTTTCAGCATTGTATGCCCTAACAACTCTAATACCTGTTAAGTTTTCCCTAGAAACTCTATTTAAGTTATCAGTTAAGGTTTGAATCTTTTTAAATCTTGGTAATGCTAAAACAGACACTATAGTTACTATTACAATTAACACAGCAACTGCTACTGCTGTGGACATCGTCCATTCTATACTTTTACTTGATATTTTACTAATAGCCCAAACAGCCATAATTGGTGCTTTTATAAGAACTTGAAGCCCCATAGCTAATATCATTTGAACTTGCACTATATCATTAGTTGAACGTGTTATTAAACTTGGAGTTGAAAACTTGTTTATTTCATTCATTGAAAAGGATCCAACTTTAGAGAATATTTCTGAACGCAAGGTTCTTGATAAGCCTGCTGCTATTTGTGCTATAAAGTAGCCTACTACTATAGCTGAAATTAAACTTCCAAAGGCACATAAAAGCATGTATCCTCCAGTTTTCCATATTTCAGACATTTGACTTCCTTCCGTTTGAATTAATAATGTAATTTCTGACATATAGTCTGGAAGTTTTAAGTCAAGCCATACTTGACCTACTATAAATAGTAAACTTATAAAAACAAATATCCAGTCTTTTGACTTTAAATATTTTAATATTTTTACCATACTTTCTCTCCTTTTTGTTTATTGATTTTTTCTTATCTTCACTACTTTAAAATTATTAGGCACCATACTGTTAGTCCCCTAACAATATAAAGATAAAAAAATTATTCTAGATTCTTTTTAAACTTATTTAAGACTTGAATAAATACCTCTAATTCCTCTTCCGAAACATTTTTAGTGATTCTTTTTTCAAACTTTTCTATTTCCTGCATTACATGATTATATAGATTGATAGCCTTTTCTGTTAAAATTATTTTCTTTAATCTTGCATCATAAGGCACTTTTTCTCTTATTATATAACCATTCCTTTCCATAGATTGAAGCACACCAGTTACGGTAGATCTCCTCATTGTAAATCTTTCTTCAATATCCTTTTGAAATACATCCTTAAACCTATTGTTATGTAAGTATCCTATAATTAAACCTTGAATTTCAGAAAGGTTTCCGCACTTTCCATTAGCATGGTTATTGCAAATATGTCTTTTTATTAAGTTGGAAATAGCTTTTATTTCATGCCCAACAGATATTATTCTTTTCACATCAAACACCCTTGTTTCTAATTTAATTAAAATTGATATTTAATCTCATCTAAAATAAAAATACTATTAAATTATAGTTTTATAAATATTCAATGTCAATTCAAATTTCCCCTGAAAGCCTTTACCAAATTATTAATTTTTTCTAAACTAAACTTTATAATCTATGATGGGTAAGGATATTCACCACTTTAATTAATTTCACATAAATTGAAATAAGATTATTTATAGGAAGGGATTTACTTGTATAAGGATAACTTTGACCAAAGAGATGAAATAAATAGGCAGCCACAAAATGATTTAAATAGGGTAAGTTTTCTATCTTTTTATGGTACTATAACTATGATCACTGATTTTATTATAAGTGAAGATGCTGCTGATGCTGGCTGCTACAAATTAATCACTGTAGAAAATGACTTAGAACAAATAGTTAATTTTGTTATTGCTCCTGACACCTACTTTGTGAATAATGAGATGGTCTTTGTTGGAGATAAAATAACTGGATATTATGACAGAAATGCACCTGTTCCTCTTATTTATCCTCCTCAATATAGGGCACTTATTGTAGTAAAGGAAAGTTCACACCAAAATGTTAAAGTAGACTATTTCAATTCCGATCTAGTAAGCAGTGACGGAATGTTAAAACTAAATATATATCCATGCACCAGAGTTTTATTAAGAAATAATCAAAGCTTTTCTAGAAGTCCAGCAAATAGAAATTTAATTGTTATTTATGGACCTAGTACTAGGAGTATTCCTGCTCAAACTACTCCTTATAAGATAATAATTTGGTGTTAGGACAAAAAAATTGCTAGGTCTTTAATTATTTACCTAGCAATTTTTATTATTATACTTATTCCTTAACTTCAGCAATAAGCTTATCTGCCCTAAATATATGTTCAATAAGCCAGTCATTTAGTAAAGCTAACAAACCAAGTAGAGATTCCCTTTGATTTTCATCAATATGATCTGTGCTATAACTATCAATTTTCTTAATAAATTCTTCATGTGCCACTTTTTGAGATAATAGTCTTCTGTAACCTTTTGATATCATGTATTCTTCTTCATGTTTAAAATGATACTTTGTATAAGCCTTTAACTCTTCCACTACCTCAACGATATAATCATACTTGTCTGGTATAAATTCATTTTTAAGTAACTCATAAGCCCTATTAGCAATTGAAAATAGCTGAGCGTGTTCTTTATCTATAAAGTCAATTCCCGTCATATATTCTGGTTTCATTTCATACATTGCCATTACACATTCCCTCCTTAACGTTAATGTTCGACATGTTTTACCATTTTATTTCATTATAAGTTATTATGGTTGTTTACACAACAGTGTAGTAGTTTTTTAAAAGAATGTTAACAATATT
>JAAYOT010000275.1 GCA_012520205.1 Clostridiales bacterium | reverse complement strand
GTTATCGTTTCGATGGTTCGAATCCGTCCTCCCCCACCATTTTATAACTTACTTATGGAAGTATAGCTCAGCTGGGAGAGCACCTGCCTTACAAGCAGGGGGTCACAGGTTCGATCCCTGTTACTTCCACCATTATAAATTTTATTATAATATGCTGGCATGGCTCAATTGGTAGAGCAGCTGACTTGTAATCAGCAGGTTGTAGGTTCGAGTCCTATTGCCAGCTCCATATATGGGGGAGTTCCCGAGTGGCCAAAGGGGGCAGACTGTAAATCTGTTACGTTATCGTTTCGATGGTTCGAATCCGTCCTCCCCCACCAGAGAAAGACAAGGAAAACTTGTCTTTTTTTATTTTATATAATACTTTATATGTAGAAAGAGTTAAAGTTTTTAAGTTGACTATTATGTATATAAATGATACAATTTATAAAGAAAATTTGATATTAGTTCTTATCAAGAGAGGTGGAGGGAAAAGGGCCCAATGAAACCCGGCAACCTGCTTTAATAAAAAGTGTGGTGCCAATTCCTGCAATTGATTTTGCAAGATAAGAAGGAATGCAGTATATAAATCTCTTCTTGTCGAGGAGATTTTTTCTTTTATATAAAGGTTTTAGAATTAATATCAAGGAAAAGAAAGGAGAGAACAGTTAATGAAAAGATTATTTACATCAGAATCAGTTACAGAAGGGCATCCAGATAAAATTTGTGATCAAATTTCAGATGCAGTATTAGACAATATTTTAGCACAAGATCCTACAGCAAGAGTTGCTTGTGAAACTGCTGTAACTACAGGTATGGTATTAGTAATGGGGGAAATTTCAACTAGTTGTTATGTTGATATTCCAAAGGTAGTTAGAGAAACGGTAAGAGGAATCGGTTATGATAGAGCAAAGTTTGGATTTGACTGCGACACTTGTTCAGTTTTAACTTCTATTGATGAACAATCAGGAGACATAGCAATGGGAGTTGATGAGGCTTTAGAGGTAAAGGCAGGAGAAAAAGATGATGTAGAAGCAGTTGGAGCTGGAGACCAAGGAATGATGTTTGGTTATGCAACAAATGAAACAGAAGAATATATGCCGATGCCTATATCAATGGCACATAAGCTTTCTAGAAGACTAGCAGAAGTTAGAAAAAACGGAACTTTAAGTTACTTAAGACCAGATGGAAAAACTCAAGTTACAGTTGAGTATGATGATAATAAGGTAGTAAGAATTGATACAATTGTAATATCAACACAACATGGTGAAGATGTAACACAAGAAAAGATTAAAGAAGATTTAATGGAACATGTAATTAAGGCAGTTGTTCCTGCTGAATTATTAGATGAGAAAACAAAATATTTCATAAATCCTACAGGAAGATTCGTTGTTGGAGGTCCTCAAGGAGATAGTGGATTAACAGGAAGAAAAATAATCGTTGATACATATGGTGGATACGGCAGACATGGTGGTGGAGCTTTTTCAGGAAAAGACCCAACTAAGGTTGATAGATCAGCAGCTTATGCAGCAAGATGGGTAGCTAAAAACTTAGTAGCTGCAGGAGTAGCAGATAAGCTTGAAATCCAATTAGCTTATGCAATAGGTGTTGCGAAGCCAGTATCAATAGTAGTAGATACTTTTGGAACAGGAAAAAAATCTGACGAAGAAATAACTTCTATAGTAGAAAAAGTATTCGACTTAAGACCAGGTGCTATAATAAGAGATTTAGGACTAAGAAGACCTATATATAAACAAGTAGCTGCCTATGGACACTTTGGTAGAAATGATTTAGATTTACCTTGGGAAAAATTAGACAGGGTAGAAGAAATTAAAAAACTACTATAAAAACAATTTTCAGTTATCAGGTTTCAGGTTTCAGTTAATGTAGCTTTTCAGGTAGGCTGAAAAGCAGAGAGCCTACTTAGCATTATGCCAAGTAGGCTCTTTTTTTATTCTTTTCAGAATTTCAGCCAGGCTGAAATTCATCCTAAACTGAAACCTAAAAATTGAAACCTGAAAACTGAAGCCAGAGCTAGGCTCTATAGGCTTCCTTTCCTCCAACAAAAACTCTTTTAATATTGATATCTTCATCAAATAATAATAAGTCTGCATCATAGCCTTCTTTTATAAGGCCTTTTCTATCATGAACATTACAATGTCTTGCAGCGTTGTAAGAAGCCATTTTAACAGCTTCTTGTAGGGGATATCCTACATTTTTATAAACGTTATAAACTGCCTTGTCTAATGTTAAGACAGATCCTGCTAAGGCACCGTTTAATAGTCTTGCAGCTCCTTCTTTAACTACAACATCTTGACCGCCTAGGGTGTACATTCCATCAGGCATAGCGCAAGCCATCATTGCATCAGTTACTAGAAGAACCTTATCAGTAGTTTTTTGTTTGTAAGCTACTCTTAAGGAAGGATATGAAATGTGTATTCCATCTGAGATAGTTTCAGTAGTTATATCACTATCAAATATTGCTCCTACAACACCTGGTTCTCTATGAGTAAAAGGTGACATTGCATTAAATAAGTGTGTAGCATGAGAAAAGCCGCATTTTATGCTTTCCATAGCTTCATTATAAGTAGCTTTTGTATGTCCTATTGAGCAAACTATACCCTTCTTAGATAGTTCTTTAGCAAGTTCTTTTGCACCAGGAAGTTCTGGGGCAATTGTAATAGAAACTACAGCATCTTCGCAATCACCAACCATAGCCTTGAAATTCTCTAAAGTAGGTTCAGCTAAGAAATTTGGGTTTTGAGCACCAATGGCTTTTCCGCTGACAAAAGGTCCTTCAAGGTGTGCTCCTAGCACATTAGCACCATCAGTACCCTTTAGCTTTGCTTCCTTTATAGCTTCCATTGATTTTTTTATATCACTCATAGCAACAGTCATAGTAGTTGGGGTAAAAGAAGTAGTTCCGTGTTTTACTATGGTTTTAGAAATTTCATTTATAGCTCCATAAGTCCCATCCATAGTGTCATATCCACCAGCACCATGAATATGAACATCTATAAAACCTGGAGAAAGATATAAGCCCTCTCCATCAATTACTTCAGCTGTATTATAAGAAGCAGGATTAATTTCCTTTATTTTACCGTTTTCAATTAAAACTGAGCCCTTTTCAATTTTATCTAAATATATAATATTACAGTTTTTTATAATCAAAAAAACACCTCCCGTAAGAATATAATTACAAATATAGTTTAGCACAAATTTTTAAATAAAATTTATATTATGCTATAATAAATAATAAAAAATATAATAAATTATAAAGTTTGGAGCGTTATTATGGAAATTTTAAATGGTATAGTAGATTCAATTGTATTTAAAAGCGATGATACAGGTTATGTTGTATCTAAAATAAGAACTGAAAAAGACAGTATAAATGCTGTTGGAATTGCTCCATTCTTAAAAGAAGGTCAAAATGTTAAATTGCAGGGAGAATGGGTGATTCATAAACAATTTGGAAAACAGTTTAACATTATGGAATATGAAGAAATACTACCAACTTCAATAGAAGGTATAGAAAGATACTTAAGTACAGGAATAATAAAGGGAATTGGCCCTATTACTGCCAAAAGAATAGTTAAGAAATTTAAAGAAAAAACTTTAGATATATTAGATAATAACATAGAAAGATTGTTAGAAGTTGAAGGAATAGGAGAAAAGAAATTTAAAATTATCTATGATTCTTATTTAGAAAATAGGGATTTAAAAGATATAATAATATTCTTTCAGGGGCATGGTATGTCTACAAACCAATGTATAAAAGTTTATAAAAAGTTTGGAGCTCATGCAAAGGACATTGTTCAAGAAAATCCATACATTCTCTCAGATGAAATTTCAGGAATTGGATTTATAACAGCAGATAGAATTGCAAGAAGTCTTGGGATTGAAAATAACTCCCCCTTTAGAATACAAAGTGGAATTAAATATATATTAAATCAATTTTCAGCCTCTGGTAATACCTTTATGCCAAAGGAAATGCTAGTGAAGGAAGTTTCAAAAATATTAGGGGTAAAGGCAGAAGAAGTTGAAGAGAATCTACTAAATCTTGCCTTAGATACTAAGGTAAAGGTTGAAAATATAAATGGAGTAGAGGCTGTTTTTGCCTTACCTTATTATTATTGTGAACTTGGAGTTACTAATAAAATAATAACTTTAAGCATAGAGAATTTTAGAACTATAAATACAGATGTTGAAGATGAAATTAGAACCTTTGAAAGAAAAAACAATATTGAATTTGCCCCTTCCCAAAAGGAAGCAATAATAGGTGCCTTTGAAAATGGAATTGAAATAATAACAGGGGGACCTGGAACAGGTAAAACAACAATCATAAAAGCAATAATTGAGATATATGAAAATAACGGCATGAAGGTTTTACTTGGTGCACCCACAGGAAGAGCGGCAAAAAGAATGACTGAATCTACCGGCAGGGAAGCAAAAACAATTCATAGGCTCCTTGAAATGGGGGTAAGCGATGATGAGGAAGATTCATATTTTATTAAGGGTGAATCAGAGCCCCTGGAAGCTGATGTTGTAATAATTGATGAAGCTTCTATGATTGATATTATGCTAATGCATAATTTACTTAAGGCAATAAAGCTTGGAACAAGAATAATAATAGTTGGTGATGTGGATCAATTACCTTCCGTTGGAGCAGGAAATGTTTTAAAGGATTTAATAGAAAGTAATTTCATTAAAGTAGTAAGGCTTAAAGATATCTTTAGGCAGGGGAAGGAAAGTCTTATAGTAGTAAATGCCCATAAGATTAATAAGGGTGAAATGCCTTATTTAAATAGAAGAGATGGGGATTTCTTTTTTGAGAAAAAGGAAGATTCAAAAGAGATATTACTAACAATAATAGATTTAATAAATAGAAGGCTGCCTAACTTTAAAAAATCCTGGGATAAATTTAGAGATATACAAATTCTAACCCCAACAAGAAAGGGAGAATTAGGAGTAATAAATTTAAATAATAAGCTTCAAGAAATATTAAATCCTAAATCTAAAAATAAAAAAGAAAAGGAATTAAAGGATGTTGTTTTTAGAGAAGGTGACAAAGTAATGCAGACTAAAAATAATTATTCTTTAAAATGGGAAAGAGTAAATGGATTTGGTGAACAAGAAGGTGTTGGAGTTTTCAATGGTGATATGGGATTTATTGAAAGCATAAATGAAGAAGAAAAAAACTTAACTGTAATCTTTGATGATGAAAGAAGAGTGGTTTATGATTTTATTTACCTAGATGAACTTGAACTTGCCTATGCAATTACAATACATAAAAGTCAGGGAAGCGAATTTAAGGTGATTATTTCTCCTATATTTATGGGTTCTCCTTTATTAATGAATAAAAACCTTCTATATACAGCAATAACAAGGGCTAAAGAACTTGTTGTTACTGTTGGGATGCAGAAGGCCCTAAAGTACATGATTTCGAATACTAAGAGTATGGAAAGATACTCATCATTAAAATATAGAATTTTGGAAATAACAAATAATAATATGTTTACTGAGGAATGAGAGGTTTTCAATCTTGAATAATAGGTTGGTGCGTATTGAGGAATTGAATAAGTATAATTACTTTATAAGTAAGTGGTATAGGGGTAAAAGAAAAATATTAACCATTATTACTAGTCCCTATAATACTACGTTAATATATAAAGAATTAATTCTATTTTTACTAAAGGAAAATAAGAGAGTTTTATATGTATGGGATAGTGAAGAAATTAATAAGGAATTGGTATATGCTTTAAAATCCAAAATAAAATTTACATATTCCTATATATCGAAGGAAGAAGTAAATAGTCAAATAAATTTTATAAGTTTTAAAAATCTTCACAAGATAAAACATCAATATGATTTTTGTATTATAGATGATATAAGCTTGTTCTCGAAATTAACTAAGACAAATATAAGAGATGCTATAGAGTACTTATACTTATTTTGTAAGAAGATAAGCATATATACCATTGAAAAAATAATAAACAGCGGTGAAACTATCTATATATCGGATCTAAGAAGAAATAGTCCCTTTATAGAGCCTAGAATAATGAACACTAAGGTTAATTTAGAGGAAGAAATACCATACAAATTATATGATTATTTATCTTGGTTTAAGGAAAATAAGAGTAAAGTAATTATTTTTGCTCCCTACGAAGATAATGTGAATAAAATATATGAAAATTATACAGAATTATTAAAGGCTAAAGATATTAAAATAATTAAATTCCTAAAGAATGATAGTCCTAAAAAAATTGAGGTCTTATATAAGGAAAAAAATAAAGCTGTATTTGTAATTACAAATAACATTAAAGATTATTCAGCCTTAAATACTTCTAATATTAATATTGTAGTTTTAATGTCTAATAATACTCTTTTTACTTATAAAAAACTAGTGTTTTTATGTGCAGAAGCAGGAAAAAATAGCAATAGAACTTTAGGGGAGATTATTTTAGTATCCAAAATACTTTCAGAAGATATGGAAGTGGCTAAAAATATGACTAGGAATTACAACAAAGAAATATGGGAAAAAGGCTTATTAAAATATTAAAAATAATAAAAGATGAGTTATTATATATTGTCTATCCTCCAGATAATAAATGTATAGGATGTGGGGAAGAGTATATAGGGTTATGTCCTTTATGCCTAACTAAAATACAAAGGGTTAGGGAAAACTCAAGAATACATTCATATGCCTATTATAGTGGTGTTATAAAAGAGATAATATTAAAATTTAAATATAAAAAGGTCTTTTTAGCAGGAAATATTTTAGCAGATTTTTTATATGAACTAATAAAGGAAAATAAAATAGAAGCTGAAGGAATATTATTTATTCCTTGTAGTAAAGAAACATTGAAAAAAAGAGGATTTAATCAATGTGAGATAATTGCAAGAAAACTAGGAGAAAAATTAGATCTACCAGTTTATAGCGATATAGTAAAAATAAAAAATACAAAGGAACAGAAAGCCTTATCAAAAGAAGAAAGATTTATAAATATTAAAGGGGCTTTTAAAGTAAAAAATAGTAATAATATAAAAAATAAAAAAATAATTCTTATAGATGATGTGATTACAACGGGTGCCACCTTGTTAGAATGCGAAAAAGTTTTAAAAGAAAATGGAGTAAAGGAAATAAAAATATTGACAGTTGCCAAAAGTTATATATAATAATAGTGTAAAGTTAGGTTTGTGGATGAAAGTCGATGCTAGTCGCAGGCAAAACGATCCACGTAAGTTAGGAAAAATTCCTAATGAGCATGGTGCGGTATAGAAGTAAGTCCTACCAAGAAATTGAGAGGGTTAGTAGTGAGGGGGTAATTCCTAGTAGCAAAAGCTCCAGTAGGCGGGTGTGGGGTCAAAATCCAGGTCAAATAACTTTACAAGAAAATCTCCATCAGTATTGATACTGGTGGAGATTTTTTTGCGAAAAACCGTAAAATAGAGAGAAAAAAGAAGTTATGTTAAGCAAAATAGAGAGGATTTTCTGTTAATTCAGAAAATACATATTGTTAAAGGTTCTCAATAGAAGTATAATATAAGTAAGAAATATTAAATTTAAAAATTAAATTTAAAAATTAAATTTAATATCTAAATTAACAGGGAGAGGGGCGACCTAATATGAAAGTTTCAGTAATAGCAAAAAATACAACAGCAACACCTGCTTTAAAGGAAATGATGGAGAAAAAACTTTCAAAAATTAAAAGATACTTCAATTTTGATGTGGAGGCAAGGGTTAAGTTCTCAGTACAAAAAGAAAAACAAAGAGTGGAGGTTACAATACCTTTTAATGGAATAATTTTAAGAGCAGAAGAAGAAACTGAGGATATGTACAAATCAATAGACTTAGTTGTTAATAAATTAGAAAGAAGAATTAGAAAACAAAGAACAAAGTTATCTAAGAGAAGTCATGAATCATTAAGATTCCCAACATATGAAGACGTAGGAACAAAAGGAGATGTTGTTGAGACAAATGGCAAATTAGTAAAAACTAAAAAGTTTGTAGTAAAACCAATGTCAGTAGAGGAAGCAGTTTTACAAATGGAATTACTTGGTCATAATTTCTTTGTATATGAAGATGCTGATGCAAACAAAGTATCAGTAGTATATAAGAGAAAAGATGGAGATTATGGTTTATTAGAACCAGATTACATTTAAGCAGTACGCAGTTCACAGTGTACAATTATGAGTGATTTTCGGACAAGCTGAAAATTTGCAAATATAAAAATATAGAATATAATTATGAGCCATTACGAAAGATTTTGTAATGGCTCTTTTTATGAATAATAAAATTTTAATGTTAGAAAATAAAATTAAATAATCTATAGATTTTTTGTTAATAAAAACTTATTTTTGTTAATAAAAGCTAAGTAAAAAGGGATAATTGATAATAAATATAGGGTTATTCCTTGAATTGGATTATAATATAATGGTATAATTTATAAAATAGAATATATTTATACCTAATTAAAAATAAGTAAACATCGAAAGGGAAGTTAATATGGGAATATTTCAAAAAATATTTGGAACATATAGTGAAAGAGAAGTAAAAAAACTTGAAAAGATAGCAGACAAAATAGAAGCACTAGATGAAAGTATGCAAAGGCTTTCTGATGAAGAATTAAGAGCTAAAACAGATGAATTTAAAGAAAGACTGGCAAAGGGAGAAACACTAGATGATATCCTGCCAGAAGCTTTTGCTGTTTGTAGGGAAGCTTCTTCTAGAGTGCTAGGAATGAAACACTATAGAGTTCAACTTATTGGTGGTATGGTTCTTCACCAAGGAAGAATTGCAGAAATGAAAACTGGAGAAGGTAAAACATTAGTTGCAACATTACCACTATATTTAAATGCTCTTACAGGTCAAGGAGTACATTTAGTAACAGTTAATGATTACCTTGCAAAAAGAGACGAAGAGTGGATGGGAAAATTATATCACTTCCTAGGCTTATCTACTGGTTGTATTGTACATGGGCTAACATCAAAGGAAAGAAGAGAAGCCTATGCAGCAGATATAACTTATGGAACAAATAATGAATTTGGATTTGATTACCTAAGAGATAATATGGTAATTTACAAAGAAGAAAGAGTTCAAAGGGGATTAAACTTTGCTGTTGTGGATGAAGTTGACTCCATTTTAATAGATGAAGCTAGAACACCACTTATAATATCTGGTGCTGGAGATAAGTCAACAAAGTTCTATAATGTTGCAGATAACTTTGTAAAGCAGTTACTTGCAGAAAAAGATTTTACTATAGATGAAAAAGCAAATTCTGTAATGCTTACAGATGAAGGGGTAGCAAAAGCGGAAAAAGCCTTTGGACTTGAAAACTACGCTGATGCAGGTAATTTAGAATTACAACACTATATTACTCAAGCCCTAAAAGCTAACTATGCAATGAAAAGAGATAAGGACTATATGGTAAAGGATGGGCAAGTAATAATTGTCGATGAATTTACTGGTAGACTTATGGAAGGTAGAAGATACTCAGATGGTCTTCACCAAGCAATAGAAGCTAAAGAGGGAGTTAAAATTGAAAGAGAATCAAAAACTCTTGCAACTATAACCTTCCAAAATTATTTTAGAATGTACAATAAACTATCAGGTATGACAGGTACAGCTTTAACAGAAGAAAATGAATTTAGAGAAATTTATGCTCTTGATGTTATAGTTATACCAACAAACAAGCCTATAGCTAGAATTGATAGAACTGACTTAATATATAAAAATACTAGAGGTAAATATAATGCTATTATTGAAGAAATAATAGAAAGTCACAAAAAGGGTCAGCCAGTTTTAGTTGGTACTGTAAGTATTGAAAAATCAGAATATATATCTTCTTTATTAAAGAAAAGAGGGGTACCACATAAAGTACTTAATGCTAAATATCATGAGCAAGAAGCAGAAATAGTATCTCATGCTGGAGAATTAGGAAGCGTTACAATAGCAACTAATATGGCTGGTAGAGGTACAGATATTAAGCTTGGTGAAGGTGTTAAGGAAATTGGTGGACTTAAAATAATTGGTACAGAAAGACACGAATCAAGAAGAATAGATAACCAATTAAGAGGTAGAGCGGGCCGTCAAGGAGACCCAGGTGAATCAGTATTCTATATATCCTTAGAAGATGACTTAATGAGAATATTTGGTTCAGAAAGAATCCAAACATTAATGGATAAACTTGGACTAGAAGATGATGAAGCAATAGATAATAAAATGGTTACTAAAGCAATTGAAAATGCTCAAAAGAAGGTTGAAGGTAACAACTTTGATATTAGAAAGAACCTTATTGGATATGACGATGTAATGAATATGCAAAGAGAAGTTATCTACAAACAAAGATCAGAAGTTCTAGAAGGTAAGGATATAAAAGACCAAGTACTAGCTATGACAAGAGATGTTGTAGAAGATGCTGTTAAAGGTCATTTAGAAGGTAATGTTGAAGATAAGGCAGAGGTTATGGATAAACTAATTAAATATCTAGAAAACATCTGCTTACCAAAGGGAATAGTTAATGCTTCAGATTTATTGAATCTATCAATCAACAATATAATTGAAAAAGTATTAGAAATTCTATATAAGGTTTATGATGCTAAAGAAGAAGAACTTGGCTCAGAAAGAATGAGAGAATTAGAAAGAGTAATTCTTCTTAGATCAGTTGATAGAAAATGGATGG
This sequence comes from Clostridiales bacterium, assembly GCA_012520205.1. Lineage (GTDB taxonomy): Bacteria > Bacillota > Clostridia > Clostridiales > Clostridiaceae > Clostridium. The sequence continues at coordinate 10,508 of JAAYOT010000275.1, read as the reverse complement.
ATCATATAGATAACATGGATCACTTAAAACAAGGTATGGGTCTTAGAGCTTATAAACAAATGGATCCAATACAAGCATACCAAATGGAAGGTAGTGCTATGTTTGATGAAATGATTCATGGAATTAAAATTGATACAGTTAGATTCCTATTCCACATAGAAATTAAGAAGGAAGAACCTGTAGAAAGAGAAAGAGTTGCACAAGAAACATCAGCACAACATGCAGGAAGCAGCAGTACTTCCGATGTGAAAAAGCAACCTGTTAGAAATGACAATAAAGTAGGAAGAAATGATCCTTGCCCATGCGGAAGTGGAAAGAAATATAAAAACTGCCATGGGAGAGAAGCGTAAAATATTAAGTAATTAGATGTAAACTAATTAAAAATTTAAAACAGTAAAAATTTAATTTTAATAGTGCACAGTTCATAAGGCACAGTCCACAGTTAAGGAAACAATTCAGCTTAGCTGAATTAACAAATTTTTTACCAGCTACTCCCTGGTAGTTTCATCCGAAATTGTGCGCTGTGAATTGTGAACTGTGAACTTTTTCTATTAGCATATAAGTATTATAATTTTATTAGTTATATCTATATGTTAATTTAAATAATAAAAATTAAAGTTAGGGTGATAAAATGATAGTTAAGTTGGAAACAGAATTATCTAAGCTTAATGATATAAAGAAGAATATAAAAGAAATGGGGGCTTCACTTTGACAGGGAAGCACTTTTGAAGGAATTAGAAGAACTTGATCTTAAAATGCAGGAAAAGGACTTTTGGCAGGATATAAAAAGAGCTGAGGAAGTTACTAAAGAAAGTAAGAGAATTAAAGATAAAATAGAAAAATATGATTCCCTAAATAGAAGAGTGGAAGATGTTGAAATTCTAGCAGAACTGTTAGAAGAAGATGATGAAGAATCCATTAATGAAGTTATAGAGGAAATAAGAAGTATTGAAAAAGAAGTAAATGAATATAAAATTGAACTTCTTTTATCAGGAGATTACGATGGAAATAATGCAATAGTTACTTTACATGCTGGAGTTGGTGGTACTGATGCAAATGACTGGACAGAAATGCTTCTTAGAATGTACACAAGATGGTGTGAAAAGAAAGGCTTTAAGGTTGAAACCTTAGACTATCTTGAGGGGGATGAAGCAGGAGTAAAAAGTGTTACTTTAAAGGTTAAGGGTGAATTTGCCTATGGCTATTTAAAAGCTGAAAAGGGAATCCATAGATTAGTTAGAATATCTCCTTTTAACGCAAATGGTAAAAGACAAACCTCCTTTGCTTCTGTAGAAGTATTACCTGAACTTACAAAAGATCAAGATATTGAAATAAGGCCAGAAGACATAAAGGTAGATACCTTTAGGGCAAGTGGAGCTGGAGGACAGCACGTTAATAAAACAGAATCAGCTATAAGAATTACCCACTTAAAAACAGGTATAGTAGTACAATGTCAAAGCGAAAGAAGCCAATTTGCAAACAAGGAAACAGCAATGTCAATGCTTAAAGCTAAGCTTATTGAATTAAAAGAAAGAGCTCATAAAGAAAAAATAGAAGACTTAACAGGTGAATTAAAAGATATGGGCTGGGGAAGCCAAATAAGGTCCTACGTCTTCCATCCATATAATTTAGTTAAAGACCATAGAACCAACGAAGAAACAGCAAATTTAAATGCTGTTATGAATGGTGAAATAGATAACTTTATGATAGCATACCTTAAGGGCCAGTAGGCCCAATTCAAAATTCAGAATTCAAAATGCACAATTGAGGTTGATTTTCAGTGGGCTGAAAATCTTAAAATATAGGTGCTGTCGCATTGTTTAAAGCGCGCAGCACTTTTTCTAATTTAAAATTCACAGTTGATGGTGAAGATAAATATATATGTGAAATAAGTGTATAGCAAACAATTAGAAGCACTTGGCGAAGAAAGAACTACTAGGCCTTAGAGTTGTTGGTTTGTCTGAACAAAGTGAGTTTAACCAAAACTCTTGGCATAGTAGTTATTTCGAGCCTAGTGCTTCTTTGTGAAGCTATCCACTTATGGAGCATATCTATTTATCGGAACCCTTAAGTTGCAATTTTTTTAGCTTATTTTTTTATTTTCCTCTCTTATTTTCAAGGCAAAAGGAATTAGAAGCAAAATTACTAATATGGTTGAGAAAGTAATTATTGAAGATTTTGTATAAAAGAATACTGTTAAATTACTGTAGCAGGAATCGTAGATTTTATCTTGAACAACTGAATAGGCGCTGTTTATGGCATCTGTACTTATGTGTTCAACTGTATCCTCTGGAGTATGAATTCTCCTGGTATCGCTATGACAGAAACTTAAGGCATCTATTCCTGCATTGTTAAAGCTTGCGTGGTCACTAGAATCTTCATAAACTACATCTGTTTCAACTTTATTGTCCTTGGCTATTTTATTTATTGAGTCTAGTAACTTGGACTCTTTATCTTTATAAGAAACTCCAAGCATTAAGGTTAATGGATAATCTTCGCTTCCTATCATATCGAAGTTTATAACCTCTGCATCCTTTAAAACCTCTAAATTCCTTTCTGCAAAGTTCTTGGAGCCTAGCAAGCCAAATTCTTCAGCATTTAAGGCAACAAAGATAATATCACGCTTAGGTTTTTTGAAGCTACTTAATGTTCTTTGAAGTTCTAATAAAAAGGAAGTTCCGGAAGCATTGTCTAGGGCTCCCTTGTAAGTATTATTAAGGCCATCCTTTCCTAAATGATCATAATGTGCAGTTAACACAAGGGGAGGAAGAACTTCTGATGTTCCTTCAATAACTCCAACAACATTAAATAGTTCCTTTTCAGAATTTTCAAAGGGTATATCCACAGAAATAGTTAAATCATTTCTAATTGAATCTAATATTTTATTAAAAGTATCAGTAGTAATGGCTATTAACATATCATAGGGAAAATCACTCATAAAGGAACTTCTAAAAGAAAAATCATTATTTTTTGGCACATGAAACAAGCAATTCCCATCCTCAGTTACAACTTCGAAAGAATTTGTATAAATATTTATTTTGTCTTCATTAGAAAAAGTAAGAGTACTGTTTCTAAAATTAATCATGTCCTCTTTATAGTCTGTGCCATATTTCAGTACTTCTAAAACATTATCTTCTGATAATATTTTAATAGAAGGTGTTGAATCTTTTTTTACTGGGCAAAGGGCCTTAAAGGATTCTTTATAATCACCATTTAGTGGTGTTAAATTATTGCTTTCAAAATTTTGCCGTATAATTTCACCAACTAGCAGGTTTCCATCAGTTCCAGGAAGTCTCCCTTCATAGGTTTCTGATGAAAATAAAGCAATATTATTTTTTACATTATCAGCATTAAAAGGTGAATATGTAAAATTAAAAAATATAGATAAACCTAGTAAAATAATAGTTGTGAATAAAGATGTAAAGTAGACTAATTTTTTTTTCATAAACTTACCTCATAAATTAATTATAGTTAATCATATTAAATGAGGATAAATAATATGAAAATAAATTAAAAAAATGTATTTTTCTAAGCCCTTTTATAAATCAATTCAATGAAACAATAAATTAAAGAAAAAATGATACAAATATAAATTAATATATTAATTTGATTGGACTGAATAGAAAATACACCACCTGCTACAGAACAAAATAATATTAAGAAATTAATGAATTTTGATAAGCCGGATTTATTTAGTATTAATTCCTTAGTAGCAGAAACAAGAATTAAAAAGAAGGTCAGAAAATATAAAATATATTTTAATGTATTAGAAAAATCTATAATATGGTAATCATTTAAAATAATAAATATTATGAAAAAGATTAATAGTATATTTAGTAACCTGCTTATAATAAGACTAAGTTTCTTCAAAAAAATCACCTCTGGAAATATTTTACAAATACATTATACTTTTAAATTACCTTTCTATCAATATGTAATCTTTTAATAAATATTAAATAATTAAATATTTTATAAAAAGTCATTATTGTATTATAATAACATTATGTAAATTTTGGACCAATTAAATTAAACTAGGAGGCAATTATGGTAGATATAGTAGGAAAGCTTTCATCAGAACTTAAGATAAGCATAAGTCAAGTAAACAATGTAATAGAATTACTTGATGCAGGAAATACAGTACCCTTTATTTCTAGATATAGAAAGGAGCAAACAGGGGGATTAAGTGATGAAGTTTTAAGAGAATTTTTTGAAAGGCTAACATACCTTAGAAACTTAAAGGAAAGAAAAGAAGATGTAAAAAGATTAATTGAAGAACAGGGTAAATTAACTGAGGAAATAGTAAAATCTTTAGAAAATGCCTCTTCATTAACTGAAGTTGAAGATATTTATAGGCCTTACAAGCAAAAAAAGAGAACAAGAGCAACTAAAGCTTTAGAAAAAGGCTTAAAACCTTTGGCAGATTTAATTTTAGATGGAAGCTTTAATGGAAATATAGAAGATGAAGCAAGAAAATATATAAATGAGGAAAAGGAAGTAAATAGCATAGAAGATGCTATAAATGGTGCTTTAGATATAATAGCAGAAGTTATATCTGACGAAGCTAAGTATAGAAAATGGATAAGAAATTTAGTTTTAAGAGAAGGGAAAGTACAAACTAAGGGAAGCAGCCAGGAAGATACTCCTTATGAAATGTATTATGATTATAGTGAAGAAGTAAATAAAATACCTTCCCATAGGATTTTAGCTATTAATAGGGGAGAAAAAGAAAAAGTACTTCAAGTAAAAATAGTAGTAGATGAAGAAAAGATAATAAAGTATTTAGAAAAAGAAATATTGAAAGCAAATCCTATTACTGATGAATATTTAAAGGTATCAATAAAGGATTCTTTAAAGAGGCTTATATACCCATCTATAGAAAGAGAAGTTAGAAATGAACTTACTAATATTGGGGAAGAGGGAGCAATAAGAATATTTAAGGAAAACTTAAAATCCCTATTAATGCAGCCTCCAATTAAAGGTAAAGTAGTAATGGGATATGATCCGGGCTTTAGAACAGGTTGTAAAGTTGCTATTTTAGATAGTACAGGAAAATTTTTAGATAAAGCTACAGTTTATCCAACAGCTCCCCAAAATAAAATAAAAGAAACAAAGGAAATACTTAAGGAGTTAGTAAAAAAATATGATGTAGATGTTATATCCCTTGGTAATGGAACAGCTTCAAGAGAATCAGAAGAAGTTATATCAGAAATGATTTCAGAAATAAAAAGTGAAATTGGTAAGGAAGTAGCTTATGTTATAGTATCAGAAGCAGGAGCATCAGTTTATTCTGCATCAGAACTTGCCTCTAAGGAATACCCAGATTTAGATGTAACTATTAGGGGGGCAATATCAATCGGGAGAAGGCTTCAAGATCCTATGGCAGAATTAGTTAAGATAGACCCTAAAGCATTAGGTATAGGACAATATCAGCATGATGTAGCTCCTAAGAAATTAGATGAATCCTTAAAGGGAGTAGTTGAAGATAGTGTAAATAAGGTAGGAGTAGATTTAAATACAGCTACACCATCCTTGTTAACTTATATATCAGGAATAAATTCCACTATAGCCAATAATGTAGTTGAATATAGAAATGAAGTAGGACAGTTTAAAAATAGAAAAGAACTTTTAAAAGTAAAGAGATTAGGACCAAAAGTTTTTGAACAATGTGCAGGCTTCTTAAGAGTTATGGAAAGCAGTGAGCCTCTAGATAATACTTCAGTCCACCCAGAATCCTATGAGGTTGCAAGAAATTTAATTAAACAGTTAGGATATAGAGAGGATGACTTAAAAAATAAAAAATTAATGGATATAGAAGATAGGGTAAAAGAAACAGGAATAAACAAACTTGTTGAAAGCTTAGATGTAGGGGAGCCAACCCTTTTAGATATAATAAAGGAACTAAAGAAGCCAGGAAGAGATCCAAGGGAAGAAATGCCAAAGCCTATATTAAAAACAGGATTAATTAATATGGAAGACTTAACTCCAGGCTTAATTTTAAAAGGAACTGTTAGAAATGTAGCTGACTTTGGAGCCTTTGTAGATATTGGAGTTCACCAAGATGGCCTAGTTCACAAAAGCCAAATGGCAAATAGATTTATAAAACATCCTTTAGAAGTAGTTAAAGTTGGGGATGTTGTTGATGTAAAAATACTAGAAGTAGATGTTAAGAGAAAGAGAATTTCCTTGTCAATGAAAGAGCTTTAGTAATGTAGAATGTACATTCTATATTGTACATTAAAAAAAAGCTGTACACCTTTGTTAAAAATTTACTTGCAATATATAGAACATAGTCATATAATAATAGTAAAATAAAAATAATAACATTATCTTCAGGGCGGGGCGTAATTCCCCACCGGCGGTATAGCCCGCGCGCTAGTTTCTAGCATGATTCGGTGAAACTCCGAAGCCGACAGTATAGTCTGGATGAAAGAAGGTATGTATGGTGAGATGGCTTAATTTGTTATTAATCCAATCTTTCTTTTGCATGTATCTAGTCCTGATGTAATAAATTTACATCAGGTTTTTTTATTGCTAAAAGCAAGATCTTGTTAATAAAATGTCATCAAATTAAAGTAATCTACGCCAGTTCCCTGAGACAATGATTTTGGGAGGAGAAAAAAATGAAAAATTATCAAAATCAAAACTTAAGCAAACTTATCAAAATATCACTTTTAGGGGCAATGTCAGTAATTTTAATGTACTTTGATTTCCCTATACCATTTTTCCCATTTCCGTGGTTAAAAATTGATTTAAGTGATGTAACAGCACTAATAGGGGGATTGGCATTCGGCCCAATGGCAGCAGTAGTAATAGAGCTTATAAAGAATTTACTAATTTTAGTAGTAAAAGGTACAAGTAGTTCTTATGTAGGAGAATTAGCAAACTTTATAATTGGAGTTTCCTTAGTGTTACCACCAGCAATTATGTATAAGATAAATAAAAGCAAAAAATCTCTTTTAATAGGTATGTTACTTGGATTAGTATCAGTAGAAATTGTAGGAATATTAGCAAATGTATATATATTAATACCACTATATGGAATGCCAATGAGTCCAGAAGAAATTATGAATTATGTTACAGTAGGTTTACTACCATTTAACGGAATAAAAGCAATTATGGTGGGTGCAATAACTTATGTACTACATGGAAGACTTGAAAAGGCAGTTTTCAGAAAAGAAGCAAATGCATAATCAGAGTTTATGCAATTCAAAATCAAAGTGAATAATTAAGGAATGTTTTCAGCTTTGCTGAAAATACCAACAAAATATAAAAAAAGAGTTATTCTATAGCGCGCCTTATAGAATAACTCTTTTATTTTAAAATTTTCAGCAAGGCTGAGAATTATGACTACCTAAAAACTATTTTCGCTCCGCACTATTTATTTCCCTGAACTGTGCACTGCATTAAAATGGCGTCTTCTCCAGTATCTTCATAATATCCCTTTCTCAGCCCATTTTCTATAAAAGAAAACTTCTTATATAAGTTTTGAGCCGGAAGGTTTGAAGCTCTTACTTCTAAGTTTATGTTAGAGCAATTAAGGTTATTACATAAATCTATTAATGAAGATAAAAGTTTGCTGGCTATGCCAACCTTTCTATAGCTAGGGTGTACTGCTACATTCATTATATCAGCTTCACCTGCAATTATCCATGCCCCTATAAAACCAACAAGTTCATTATTTGAGTTATCTATTGCCACTATATATTTGGCAAGGGGATTATTCACCTCATTAGAAATTGAATCCTTGCTCCAGGGTGTATTAAAGGATAAATTGCTTACATTAAAAATTCCCTCTACATCATCTTTACACATTAACCTATATGTTATGTTCATCTTTAAGGGCTAACCTCTTTTCTAATTCTCTTTGGGCTTGAGGCTTCTTTAGATAAAATGGAGCTGAATTTGGATCATCAGCCTTATTTTCTAATAAAAGTTTTAAACCTAATTCCCCTAATGATGAAGCCCTAATTAAGCTCAAATGATTTGGAGGAAAATAGCAGTTCTCAAGGTTATTTTTTAAATATTCCTTATGTTTTATTAGCCCGTCACCAGTAAAAATAACTTTCTCCCCTTTTTCCTTTAAAAGCTTAACCAATTCTTCTAAATCTAAAGCAGAATAATCCATTAAGGCTTCTAGTTTTCCATTATTATTTTTATAAAGGCAAGTGTAGACGCTATCTCTTAAAGCATCCATAATAGGGCATATAAGACCATCAAAATTTATTAGAGAATAAGCTAAGGCATCTAAACTTGATATACTTACATAAGGTTTATCAGATCCAAAGCTTAAGCCCTTTATTGTTGCCATTCCTATTCTTAAGCCTGTAAAGGAACCTGGCCCCTTTGATACTGCAAAACCATCTATATCATCTATTGTTAAGTTTGAATCTTTTAATAAATTATCAATCATATCCATCAATAATACTGAGTGTTCTAATTTATTGTTTAAAGTATATTCTGCAATTAATCCATTTTCATTTAAAACTGCTGCTGTTGCAACCTTTGAGGAAGAATCTATACTTAAAATATTCATATCTTCAACTCCTTTATATAATTGTATCTTTCTCCATAAGGAGTAATAGTTATTTTTCTAAAGTTTTCACCCTTTGATAAATCCTTTTCTATATAAATATGTAGATATTCTTTAGGTAAAATTTCCTCTATGTAGTTTGCCCATTCTATTACAGAGACTCCCTCAGAAAATATATATTCATCAAAGCCAATAGCATAAATTTCATCTGGATCACTAACCCTATAAACATCGAAGTGATAAAATTTAAGCCTTCCTGAATCATATTCATTTACTATTGTAAAAGTTGGGCTTGTTATGTACTCTTCAATTCCTAGACCTTTTGCAATACCTTTAGTTATATGGGTTTTACCTGTACCTAAATCACCAGTTAGGCAAATAATATCACCAGGCTGTACAAGTTCACCTAGCAAGTATCCGATTTTAGTAGTTTCTTCTAAACTATTAACATAAAAATCCATAATAAATATCCTTTCTAAAACATCTATATTAATATATTTTATCCAAAAAGAAATAAAAAAGAAAGGTAAATGAAAATATAGTCAGAAAAAACTTATGATTTATAAAGAAAAGTGATAAAAATAGGAGTAAAAGGAAGTGCAAGGAATAAATTAACATAAATGTAATCAAATCTTAAGAAAAAATAAATTGTATTTATGTTAATATAGTGATAATATTTTTACTAATGAACTATAAATATAGTTTTGGAGGAAGTTAAATGAAAAAGTTAACTTATACATTAATTGTTTTTACCTTTAGTTTATTTTTATTTCTAAATATAAATGGTAATCCTTTAGAGGCAACAATTAATGCAGAGGAAGATATTCAGCAAAATCAAATTATAGACATACTGGCTGTAAACGAAAATCAGTATAAAATGATAAAGAGTTTAGTGAAGGAAAAACATAATGTAGCATATTTAGTTAATCATAATGAAGAAGTTAAAAATTACAAGCTAGACCATGCTGCTCTAGAAAATATTTTAAGTAATGATCTTTTAATATATAGTAATTTAGAAAATAAAAATTTTATTAGTAAGATAAATGAGGGAAGAAAAAATTTAAGAGATAAAGGAAGCAGTAATATAGAAGTTAATAAATTAAGAACTATAAACATATCTAGGGGAATATATCCAATAAATATGGAAGTAGACTCTAAGGAGGAAGTAAATCCTTATTATTACTTAGGAATTAATGAGTATAAAATAGCCTTATATAATACAAAGATAGCATTACAAGAAAAAGATATAGCAAATAGGGACTACTATGAAAAAAACTATGATGAGATAATAAAAGAAATTGATAGCTTTATGAAAGAGGTAAAGTTAGCTTTAGAAAAAGGAAAAGAATATAAAATATTAGTAGATTCTAATAAGTTTGACTACTTCTTTAAAAACTTAGGAATTCAGCCTATCAAAGTAAATGAAGATAATATTAATAATTATTTAGAAGAAGAGAATATATTATTTATACATGATGTAGCAGAAAAAAATATATTAGAGTCAGCAAGTAAATTTAAGTTATTAGAATTTGACTTTAAAGATAGCAGCATAGTGGCAATTAAAGATAATATTACTAAGTTATTAGAAGCTTTAGTAAATTAGTTAAAGAGGTTGATTTTTAAATAAACATAAGTTATAATTAGTTTGTTGCTTAAAGGGGTATAGCTCAATTGGTAGAGTAGCGGTCTCCAAAACCGTTGGTTGTGGGTTCGATTCCTACTGCCCCTGCCACTATAAGTCGGTAAACTTACGTTTTACCGACTATATTTATGTAAAATATAAGCAAATATTTATATATAGTAATTACCATAAACATATTGTTGACAAAATTACTAATATCATGTTAAAATGTTTTTTGTTAGAGGGGTATAGCTCAATTGGTAGAGTAGCGGTCTCCAAAACCGTTGGTTGTGGGTTCGATTCCTACTGCCCCTGCCAGAAAAGCAAGGAAGACTGTATTTTGTAGTCTTCCTTTTT